>JBOGYU010000142.1:0-9919 GCA_050696935.1 Solirubrobacteraceae bacterium
GGGCTGGACCACGCCGTCCGGCGAGGCGACGCGCTCCAGCGCGCACGCCGCCGACGCCTCGGCGCCCCAGCCGCCGCCAGCCGGCTCCAGCCGCCGCGTCAGCGCGCTGCAGCAGCGCCGAACCGCGGTAGGCAAGCGCGTCGCTGAAGAGCTCGTCCACCAGCTCGTGCCCTGGGACCACTTCGCGATCCCCAAACGGGACACGGCCGCCCCTTCCGCTCCGGCAGCAATGCGAGCGCCTGGCTCGCGCCGGTCGCGCGCCTGGTTTGGACGACGAGCACGAGCGCAGGCTGAAACGCCTGCTCCTCGACGAAAGCGACGCTCGAGGGCGGGCGCCGCGCGCTCGATGCCGGTCTCGCGATTGCGTCGGACAAAGTAGTGGCAGCCGCGCTTCGCCGCGTGAGGACGGCGGGGACACCGCTCGACGGATGTTGCCACGGGCGTTGCCACGGCCCCGGAGGCCCGACTACAGCCCCGCTCCGAAAACACGACAGGCCCCGCTTTGCAGGGCCTTTGCATGCGCCGAAGAGGACTCGAACCTCCACCCAGTTAGCCTGGACCAGGCCCTCAACCTCGCGCGACGAGTGTCATATACGTCCAGATCGCGCTAAATCGTCCAGATCGTCCAGCCGCGTGGACAATCTGGACGCATGGGACGATCTGGATGTTGCCACGGATGTTGCCAGACGTCGCGGATGCCGCCAGGGACTCGTGGCGCCGAGGGCTTGCCCGTATCGAGCGTCTACGAGGCTTCAGGGCCCGTAGAGGGCGGCAGGACCGCCGCTTCGCCGAACTACCCTGAGCGGCCGTGGAGCTCGCGCTGAAGATGGACGCGGACGCGCCGGAGAAATTCCGCCGGCTGGTAATCGACCTGCGCGACGCGATGGCCGGTCCCGACGGCATCCAGCCGGGCGGGCTGTGCGTCGTGGCGAGCAGTCTGCTCGCCGCTCGCCTGGCCCGCGACGGCCACCCCGCTCGGGTCGTGCTCGCCCAGTACGCGCCTCTGCCGGACGACGACGGCGACGTGGCACACGCGTACGCTCGCTGCGGTAGCTGGGCGCTGGACGCCACGCGCGAGCAGTTCGCGCACTTGGAGAACTGCGGCGAGCCCGATGATCACGCGCTCCTGGTATTCCGAGCCGGGACGGCTGACGACCACTACCGACCGTGGCGCGGGAACGAGTACCAGCCGCAGCCGACGTGGGACCTTGACATGGTCCGAAAACTGCGGGATGAGCAGCGCCCGCTGGCGGAGATCGCTGCATGGCTGACGGCGGTGGGCCTCGAGGACCCGCTTACCTCTGCGACCCGCTCCGGGCCGCTTCCCGCTCGGCGGTGCGAGTGCTGTCTCGCGCCGTCGACGCGCCGGATTGTGTTCGCCCGGGGCGACGAGCGCCAAGAGGTCCCTGTCTGCGATCGCCACGCCCGTCAAGCGGCGAGGCTGCAGCGAGTCACCGCGCCGATCGGCCGCAACGACCCTTGCTCATGCGGCTCGGGCCGCAAGCACAAGCGCTGCTGCGGCGCCTGAGCACCGGCAGCGCGAGTAGGCATCTTGGCTCGGGCGACGTCGTGACGGTGTTGATGCTCACGTGGCGCTGCGCGGCGTTCCGAACCTCGAGAGCAAGACCGACGGGAACTGAGCGATTTCGTGTCGAGCGTCGGAGGACAGGACACGGACTCGCGGGCGCTCAACGATTGGCGTCGCGGCCCTGCCAGCGCCGGTAGGCGGCAACGACGGCACCGAGGTCGCTGTCCGCGAGAAATGCGAGATCCGCGGGCGCGACCTCGTACGTGCCGCCGGCAGGGGTGACTCGGGCGGTAAGGCCCGTGCGCACGTCGGGGCCGGCGTCGACCTGCATTACCTCGACGTCGATCCCGACGATCTGCGCGGGCTCTCCGGACTTCAGCGCCTCGTCGGCGCCGACGAGGAAGCCGGAGATCTGCTCCTCGTCGTCGTAAGCGTCGAGGGTCATCTCGGCGATCAGTGCGTCGAGTCGTGCGGTGGTTGTCATGCCGCGCGGTGGCCGTTGAGGTTTGGGAATCAGGCCATGCCGTCGCGCGAGGTCCTGCAGCTCAACGGGCAGAGTGCGGGCGTCGATGAGGATGGCCGTTGAAGTCGACGAGCCACGCCAGCGGGTGCGGCTCGAGCACCGCGGTGCGCGTCAGCTCGGGCTCCAACGCGCCGAGCCCGAGCGTCTTGTTGATCAGCGCGGGCTTGTTTGGCCATCGTCGTCTTGGCGACCCCGAGCCGGTCGGCGAGCTGACCCGTGGACAAGTGCGGCCGCTGGGAGCGGTCGAAGGGGAAGTTGATCTGGCCGATGGCGTAGATCGCGCCCGCCGCCCAAATCCTCGCGGCGCCGCGCACTGGCGGCGACGGTCGTTTACGCGACAGCCGTGCGACCACCACGCGGCACAGCTGGGCGTACTCGGCGTCCAGGTGCGCGGTGCATGCCTGGTCGGTGATCGCGAGGATCTCCCTGGTCCGCTCGCGCAGAGGGCGTGGAACCTTCAGCTCGTCGAGGTCGGTGTCGCGCACCGCCTCGATGTTCGCGTACGGTCCGGACGGTCCGCGATCATCCGCGACCCGATGCCGGTGCCAGCGAGCAACGACCTCCAAAGCGCACGTGAGCGTTTGATCGCGCTCGACCGCGAGCGCGCCGAGTTGCGCGCGACGATCGCGGGACTTGAACGCGCTGCGGGCGGCCCGCAAATCGGCACGGCGGAGGGCCGCGTCGCGCTGTTCTCGAGCCTGTTTCGCGGCCGCACCGATGTGTTCGCGACGCGATGGCAGAGCCGCACCAAGCCCGGCGTCAGCGGTTGGGCGCCGCGCTGCGCCAACGAATGGAAGCCCGGTGTGTGCGAAAAGCCGCGGGTCAAGTGCGCGGCATGCGGACACCGCAGATTCGTCGCGCTTTCGGATGCGGAGCTCCGCAAGCACCTCGAGGGCCGCCAGACGATCGGCATCTACCCGCTGCTGGCGGACGAGACATGCTGGTTCGTCGCGATCGACCTCGACGGTCCGACCTGGCGTGAGGACGCCGGCGCCGTGCGCGACGCGGCCGCGGAGCACGACGTTCCTGTGCTGGTCGAGCGCTCGCGCTCGGGGGAGGGCGCGCACGTCTGGATGTTGTTCTCGCGGCCGGTGGCCGCGAGGATCGCACGCGCCGTGGGCTCGTGGCTGCTGACCCAGGCGATGCACCGACGCTCGATCTCGATGAGCTCGTATGACCGCCTGTTCCCGAACCAGGACACGATGCCCGCCGGCGGCTTCGGCAACCTGATCGCGCTCCCGCTGCAACGCGACCGCCGCGCGGAGGGGTGCACGGTGTTTCTCGACGACCCGCTGGAGCCGCACCCCGACCAGTGGGTTTACCTCGCCGGGGTGCAACGCTTCGACGCCGAGCGAGCCGAGCGGCTGGCGGGCGAGGCCGACCGTGCCGGCGGCTCGCTCGGCCTTTCGCACTGGACCGGCGCGACCAGGCACGCCCCGCCACCGCGGCTGCTCGCGCCGAGCGTGACGAGCGTGACCGCGCGGCTGGCGGGCCGGGTGGAGATCCCCGTGAGCGGCCTGCCGTCCGAGCTGCGGGACCGCCTGCGCCGGACCGCCGCGTTCGCCAATCCCGTGTTCTTCGAGCGCGAGCACGCGCGCCTGTCGACACACAACGTCCCGCGCGTGATCGCGTGCCACGAGGAGACCGGCGATCGGCTGCTGTTGCCGCGCGGCTGCCTCGATGACGCCCGCGCAGAACTCGACGCGGCGGGCATCGCGCCGCGGGTAGAGGACGTGCGCAGCGACGGCGAGGCGATCGATGTCGCGTTCAGCGGCGCCCTCTCGGCGCAGCAGCAACCGGCGGTGGAGGCGCTGGCGGGACACGACATGGGAGTGCTCGTCGCTCCGCCCGGCTCGGGCAAGACCGTGATGGCCGCCGCGTTGATCGCGCGGCGCGCACGCTCCACGCTCGTGCTCGTCCATCGCCGACCGTTGCTGGAGCAGTGGATCAAGCGGCTGTGCCAGTTCCTCGATCTCGGTGGCGACGAGGTCGGGTCGCCGACCGAACCGGGGCGCTTGGGGATCGACGTCGGGATGGTGCAGGCGCTCACCCGACGCGACGACCTGTCGCAGCTCCTGGGTCGCTACGGCCACGTGATTGTCGACGAGTGCCACCACGTTCCCGCGGTCTCGATCGAGCGGCTGCTGCGCGCGGCGCCCGCCCGCCACATCACTGGGCTGACCGCCACACCGCGCCGCCGCGACGGCCACCATCCGATCATCGCGATGCAATGCGGGCCCGTCCGCCACACGCTGACTACACCGGCCGCAGGGGCGGTTCGTCGCCTGGTCATCGAGCGCCGAACCTCATTCGACCCGGAGGTGCTGCCCACGGACCCGGGCATCCAGGAGATCCTCGGCGCGATCGCCGCGGACCGCGATCGCACGAAACGGATCGCCGACGACGTCGTGGCCGAGCTCGGCGACGGTCGCTTCCCGCTGGTGCTCACCGAGCGGCGCGAGCACCTCGACGCGCTGGCCCGGCTGCTCGAGCCGGCGGCGCCGGCGCTGGTAATGCTGCACGGCGGGATTGGCGCCCGCGCCCGGCGACGCGCCGACGAGCTGCTCGCGGGCGACGCGCCACGCGTGGTGCTGGCCACCGGCCGCTACATCGGCGAAGGCTTCGACGACGCACGCCTCGACACGCTCGTGCTCGCGATGCCGATTGCCTGGAACGGCACCGTCACCCAGTACGCCGGACGCCTGCACCGCCACCACGACGCCAAGCACGAGATCCGCATCCTCGACTACGTCGATCACGAGATCCCCGTGCTGCGCCGGATGTATGCCAAGCGCCGACGCGCCTACGAGCGCCTCGGCTACCGGCCGGGCTGAGCGCGACTTACGCCCAGTTCGGCGCCGCGCGACCCAGCTCGTCGGCAGTCAGCTCGAGGCCTGCGTCACCGAGCGCCTGCAGAACCCGATCGGCAGCCGCGCTCGGAAAGTCGGGAGCCCACGAAAGCAGCAGGCCGTCACGTGCCGTGTACTCGAGCAGCCGGTGCAGGCCATCGAGGACGCCGAGCGCGAGCTGTCGCGCCGCATCGTCCAACCCAAGACCGGCCCGCCGGCCGATGTCGTCGATCCACGGCTCGACCTCACGCTCGAGCAGCAGCCATGCCGCCTCCGTGGGCTCGACGTAGCCGTGCCGTGTCAGACCCGCATGCGTCGCCAGCTCTTCGTGATCCAAGCCGATCAGCGCCTCCGTCACGGTGTCCGCCACAACCCGTGGATCGACACGGGCCAGGCGCCGACGCCCGGCATCCTCGGCAGCCGCGCGAACGCGTCGGTCCCACGTGACAAGCTCGTCGAGCACCGCAGCCTTCTCCTGGTCGGTGAGGACCGCGAGCATCCGTGTCTCAGCGTCGCGCGGCTTCACGCGCTCATCATGGATGAAAATCCGAAGATCCGTTGTGTTCCGACGGCCACGCGAATGGCGGAAGCAGCCACTCGAACGCCGGTGTCATGGTCGACGACGGTCCGCCGGCAGGGTCAGGGGTCGAAGCATCGCGTCGATCCTTTGCCGGCATCGAACGCCGATGGTCGAGCAACTCAGGCGCTGCGCTGACGCGACGAAGCCGTGCGCTGCGATCGCCCCGCTGAATCCGGTTCGTGCGGCGGGAGCGATTTCCCGCAGTTCGCGGTGCTCGCCCCGCGGCAAGTTCGAGCCGCCGTTCATGGCCACGAGTCCCTTGCCGTTCACAGCGGCGGCGAGGGCGTCATCGCTGCGGACTCCCTCGTCCGCGGGCGGGGTGGACTCACGGCGCCCGGCGGCGACGCTCGAAGCCCTCGAGTGTGAGCTTCCAGCAGCTGACGCCAGTCGTCGGTCTTGGGCGCGACGCCCCACTCGGCGATCAGGTGCCAGAGCACGAGTTCGAGCGGCACGCGCGCGGTCGGGATGTGCAGATGCGACGCCGGCTTGCGCAGCCGGGTCGCCGTGGGGCCAGGGTCGATGAACGCTGCGTTCGTGTGTACGTGCGCGAGTGGATACTCGTAGTCGGGACGCGGGCGTTGGCGAAAGTATTCCCAGCGCAACAGCCACGAGTGCTTGTTGGGGGCCGACTGGTAGCGGTAAGCGTACGAGACGGTCTGGCAGTGATCGCCGACGACCTCGATCGCCTGATGGACGAACAACCGTCCGGTGACGCCGTGCAGCGCGACGGCGACGTGCTTGCCGTGCTCCACGCAACCGAGGTTGTATTGCGTCGCCCGGCTGGGGATCGGCAGCAGCGTCAGCCGCGCGTCCGTGACCGTTCGGTTCAGGACGGAATTCAGGCAGTCGGCGAAGGCCTGGGCGACTCTACGCGGCGGCTGGATGACCGTTCTGGCCGAGCCAGAGTAGGCCGGCGAGGTAGCTGACGTCGGGGTCGCCCTCGTCGAGCGCGCCCGCCTGATACCGGTGCACGAACTCCTCGAGGGAGAGGCCCGAACCGCGCAGGACCTCACGCTCGAGGAACGCACGGTACTCGTCCTCATCGAACTCGATGACGGGGGTGCCTGCTTCTGTGCGGTCTTCGATCATGGCCTCAAGCCTCGCTTCAGCTGCACATGATGCTATCGGCAGCGGACGGAACCGCCCTGAGCTGTTACGAGCCGCTCGGCGATCGAGCGCCGCCGATGCGCGCGAACACCACTGCGGCCAGGACGACGAGGCGACCCGGGATTCGCACGCCATGGGACGCCCGCACGACGGCTGCGTCCCCGTCGGCCGAGGCGCCGAACCAATGGCGGCAATGGTCAAGACCTCGATTCTCCCCGGCCGGCGCGTGCAATGGCGTCGTCGGTCGCCTCGAGCGCGGCGGTCAGGAGGTTGAGTTCGAGGTGACCGTAGTGCTGCTCGGTGGTGGTGATCGAGCGGTGACCAAGCTGGCGGGCGACGAAGATCAGGCTGTGCCCGGTGCTCAACCAGGCCGCGGCGGCGGAGTGGCGCAGCGCGTGCAGCGGCATGTCGCGCAGGCCTGCGGCTGCCAGCGCATGTTCGTGCCATTCGTGGACGGTCTTGCGGCTGGGCGGGTTGGTGGCGGGGCGGCGCGCGTAGCGGCCGCGGGTGGGGCGTGGACAGATGAACAACCAGGTCGGTTCGCGGGCCGTCTCGTACAGATCGCGGCGGCGGAGGTCGGTCAGCGTGGCGCTGAGCCGCGGTCCGATCAGCACGGTCCTGAGGCGCAGGCCCTTGGTCTGGCTTGTCGCATCGCCGTGGCGGGCGCGCTGGCGGCAGACCCGGATCGCGCCGTGCTCGAGGTCGATGTCGGGCCACGTCAAGGCGAGCGCTTCTGAGATCCGCGCGCCGGTGCCGATCAGCAGTTCGGCCAGCGGCCGGTAATGCGGCGCGCAGGCGTCAAGGTACCGGTCGATCTCGTTCAGGCGGAGGTAGTCGAACTCCGGGCGATCGGCAGGCAGCGGGGCGACGAATCGGCACGGGTTGCCGGGCAGCAGCCCGTGGTGGACGGCATCGGTCAGGGCGCTCGAGAGCGCAGCTCGCGCGTTGTTGATCGTCTTCGCTGAGACCGATCCTCGCTCGCGCTCGTCGAGCATCCGCGCCATCCACTCCCGGACATCGGACTCGCTCAAGCTACCGACCGGACGGTCGGCGAGGTGGGGAAGCAGTCGCTTGCGGCCGTGCGCGTAGAGATCTTCCAGGGTGCCGGCCGTCAGATACGACTGCTTGTCGGCCAGCCACCGGCGCCAGTACCGCCCGAACGACACGTTCGCCGCCGGAACGTCCGGGCCGCTGAGACGCTCGCGCGCCCGGCACGCCGCCTCGCGGGTCTCGAACCCGCGACGCGTGGTGACCGACCCGTCCCTCTGAGTCACTGCGATCCGCCAGCGCACACCGCGCCGCGTCGCATACGGGTACACGCCGGTCGTCCGCGCGTCAGCCGGCAGATGCGCCTCGACCTGCTCGACACGCGCTTGAAGCCGCGCCAACTCCTCGGCCACCGACGCCGTGATGCCGTCGCGGGCGAGGGCCTTGGCGCGAGCGCGCTCGGCGTCGAAGCCGCCGGCTCTCAGCTCATCTTGGAAGCGCCGCGATCGCTGCCGTCCGCCCTCGTACCAGCGGACCACCCAACGGTTGCGGCTCGAATCGAACTGGACGCTCATCCCACGACGCTCGACGGCGGTGGGGGCAGACGAACCCTGCCCCAATGCCTATAGGCGCCGTGTCACGAAACTCTGCCCCACCGGGCGCGATCACCTGCGGGGCAGAACAACGAAACCCCGCCGGGAGCGGGGCTTCTCGAAGGTGCGCCGCAGAGGACTCGAACCTCCACCCGGTTATCCCGGACCAGGCCCTCAACCCGGTCCATCGCCTGCCCATAGTGTCCATTCCGCGCTAGACCGTGACAAACCGTCTTCTGGACTGGACGATCTGGACACAGCGGACGGCGTGGACGTTCTCAAACCGGTTCTCACGGACACACCCCTAGGGCCCGTCCGAGCGTCCCGGCTCGACGATCACGATTCCACTCACGTCGTGCGACATCGCGTCGCACGACGAGCTCCGAGCGTGCGGTCGAATCACGTGCTGACGCCTGCTTTCGCCGACAGCAGGAGTCTGCGGTCGCCGGGGAGCCGCTGCCGGTGGTCGTCCGAAACGGTAGCGTCGTGCGATCTGGTCTGCATCTGCATCGCGATGAACGTGCGCCGCACCTCGATGGATTGATTCGTTCGGGGGATTCCGCGACGATCTCTGCGCGCATGGCTCGATCGCGTGAGATCGTCTGAGTCGAAGGCGTGTCATGAGGATCTGCATCGTCGGTGCGTCCGGGAAGCTCGGGAAGCACATGGTCCAGCACGCGCTGGACCGCGGGTACGAGGTGGTCGGCGTGTGCCGCGAGCAGAGCGTCGGGAAGCTTGCCGAGTTCGAGGGGCGGATCACCGTCGTGCCGGGCGCAGCCGACGACCGCGAGGTCATAAAGCGGGCGGTCGCGGGCTGCGACGGGGTGCTCGTCGTGCTCGTCCCGCGGGGGGTACACGGTTACTCGTCGGGAACGGCCCAGGGGTGCTCGACCAGGCGGAGCCGGGGGCACGGCTGGTGTTCTCGTGTGGGCACATCACCCGCGATGGCCAGGACGTCTATTCGTGGCGGCTCAAGGCACTCGTCAAGGTCGGCGGCCGTCTCGCACGCCTGGCCCGCGTCTTCGACATCGACGACCAGGTGGAGGCATGCCAGCGGGTATTCGCCAGCGACAGCCGCTGGACCGTCGTGCGCGGCAGCGACCTTGAGGAGGGCGAGAGCCAGGGCCTGCCTGTGTGGAGCCGGCACGTGGGCGATCCCATCCTCGAGAGCAACATCACGCGCCGCGTGGACTTCGCCCTATTCATGGTGGAGGCCCTCGAGAATGACGATCTCGTTCACGAGGCCCCGGCGATCGTCAGCCGCCAGAGCCCTTCGGCGCTCGCGCACGCCGCTGCCTGAGCCGCAGCTGCCTCTCGTCCGAGGGTGTGAACACGAACGTTGAAGGAGGTTGGATGTAGAAGGCCAGATCACCGGATGCGGTGCTGTGCGAGAGATGGAGGAGCCGGGCCTTTGGGCTTGGTGGCCCTTCGCGGTCGCTGTGCAGGCGGAGGCCGCAAACCGCCCCGAGCTGCTGCGGTCAAGAGCCGTGGTGGTGAGCGTCGTGGGAAACGTCGCGCCGTTGAGCGCGGCAGGTGTGGATCACGAAGGCGAGCGCGAGCGAACCACTGATGACGTGTCGAAAGAGAGAGGTGGCATCGAAACCGGGGATGCTTCGGAGCTCCGGGGTGGAGTTCCCCCGTTCCGACGGACAGGGTTGGGCTTTCGGGCAGTTCTACTTGATTTCCTGATCTGGGTATGCGAGCCGCGAAGCGGCGAGGCTCGCACCGGGGTCGATGAGAGTTCTGTTCTCG
>JBOGYU010000143.1:0-9881 GCA_050696935.1 Solirubrobacteraceae bacterium
GGGTGGGGCCGCGTGCGGCTCCCGCCCTCGCCGCCGTCGTCGGCGTAGTCCGGCTCCTGCCGGACCGCCCACCAGATCAGCCAGCCCGCGGCGAGGATGGGCAGCTTGAGCGCGACGAACAGGTAGAGCATCGTCCAGCCCATCGGGGAAGCATGGTACCCCGGCGGGAACCTAAAGGGGTCAGACCCCTTGAGTCGGGGCCACTCAAGGGGTCTGACCCCTTTAAGTTCGGAGGGGGACCGGTGCGGTGTCGAACCGCGTGACCCGCTGGAGCGCCTCGACACGCGCGAAGATCTCGTCTCCCGTGAGCTGCTGCATGCGCTCGGTGCCGAACGCCTCCACGTTGAAGGAGGCCAGGGCGGTGCCGAAGGCCATCGCCCGGCGCAGCAGCTCGTCGGTCAGCTCTTCCCCCGCGTGCGCGGCCACATAGCCCATGAACCCGCCCGCGAAGCTGTCGCCGGCGCCGGTGGGGTCGACCACGTCGGGCGTCGGGTAGGCGGGCAGGCCGAAGAACCCGTCCGGCGTGTACATCCCCGCGCCGTGCTCGCCCTGCTTGGCGACCACCACGCGGGGGCCCATCTCGTGGACGGCGCGCGCGGCGCGCACGAGGTTCGGCTCGTCCGTGAGCTGCTTGACCTCCTCGTCGTTGACGATCAGGCAGTCGACCATGCCGATCGTCTGCAGCAGCGACGGGCGCGCGCTCTCGATCCAGAAGTTCATGGTGTCCATCGCCACGAAGCTCGCTTCGGTGCATTGCTCGCACACCCGGCGCTGGAGGTCGGGCAGGATGTTGGCGAGGAAGACGGTCTCGGCTGCGCGCGACGCGGCCGAGAGCTTCGGCTCGAAGTCCTCGAAAACGTTGAGGTCGGTCTGCAGCGTGTGGCGGACGTTCGGGTCGCGCTCGTAGCGGCCGGACCAGAAGAACGTCTTCCCGCCGGGGATGTGCTCGATGTCGTCGGTGATCACGCCGCGGTCGTGAAGGACGGCGTACTCGTCCTCGCCGAAGTCGTCGCCCACCGGCCCGACCACGCGGGTCTCGGCCAGGAACGAGGACGCCAGCGAGAAGTGCACGGCCGCGCCGCCGAGCAGCCGGTCGCGCTTGCCGGTCGGCGTCTCGACGGCGTCGAACGCGATGGATCCCACGACGGTGAGCGTCACGGCGGGGCAGGGTAGCCTGCTCCGCCAGATGCGCGCCATCCGGATCTCCCGCTGGGGCGGGCCCGAGGTGCTCGAGCTGGTCGAGGACGCGCCCGTGCCCGAGCCGCGCGACGGCCAGGTGCTCGTACGGGTCACGCGCGCCGATCAACTTCGCCGACACCCACGCGCGGGAGAACACCTACCTGGCGCGCTACGAGCTGCCGATGATCCCCGGCGCGGAGGTCGCCGGCGAGGTCGACCTCGCCGAGGCGATCGTCGAGGCCAACGGCGGCGAGCGGGTGGACGTCGTGCTGGAGATGGCGGGCGGCCGGGTGTTCGACGCCTCGCTGACGGCGCTCGCCCCGTTCGGCCGGCTCGTCACCTACGGGATGGCGTCGCGCGAGCCCAACCAGGTCGCCAGCGGCGCGCTGATGCGGCGCTCGCAGGCGGTCGTCGGGTTCTGGCTGATGCACTGCCTGCGCGAGCCGGAGGCGATGGTGGCCGGCCCGCTGCGCGAGCTGATGGCGCGCGTGGCCGGCGGAGACCTGCGCGTGGTGGAAGGAGCCGTCTACGGGCTGTCCGACGCCCGCCGCGCCCACGAGGACCTGCAGGCGCGGCGGACCACCGGAAAGCTGCTCCTGGACCCTTCGTCCTAAAGTCCTCTTCCTCACATGACGACGTTCGCCGAGCTCGGCCTCTCCGAGGACCTCCTCTCCGCCCTGCGGGACGTGGGCTACGAGACGCCCAGCCCGATCCAGGAGCAGGCCATCCCCGTGCTGCTGGAGGGCCGCGACGTCGTCGGCCAGGCGCAGACCGGCACGGGCAAGACCGCCGCCTTCGGGTTGCCGATGATCCAGTTCGCCGACGTGGACGACACGGAGGTGCAGGCGCTCGTGCTCACGCCGACGCGCGAGCTGTGCATCCAGGTCACCCAGGCGCTGCGCGTCTATGGCGCCCGCAAGGGCATCAACCCGGTCGCCGTGTTCGGCGGGGCGCCGATCCGCGACCAGCAGGCCTACCTCAAGCAGGGCTCGCCGATCGTGGTCGGCACCGTCGGCCGCGTGCTCGACCTCATCTCCCGCCACTCGCTGATGCTGCACGCGTGCCGCTACCTGGTGCTCGACGAGGCGGACGAGATGCTCGACCTCGGCTTCCTGGAGGACGTGGAGAAGATCCTCTCCTACACGCCGAACGGCCGCCAGACCGCGCTGTTCAGCGCGACCATGCCGGGGCCGATCCGCGCGCTCGCCGAGCGCCACCTCTACAACCCGGTGACCGTGAAGGTCAAGTCGGCCACGCTGACGATCGACACGGTCGAGCAGTTCTTCCTGGAGACCAGGCAGGCCGACAAGGTCGGCTCGCTCGTGCGCGTGCTGGAGGCCGAGCGCCCGCGCCAGGCGATCGTGTTCGCGCGCACGAAGATCCGCACGGAGCAGCTCTACCGCACGCTGCGCGACAAGGGCATGAACGTCAAGGCGCTGCACGGCGACATGACGCAGGGCCAGCGCGACGGGGTGATGATCTCGTTCAAGAGCGGGCGACTCCCGATCCTCGTGGCGACCGACGTCGCCGCGCGCGGGCTGGACATCGTGGCCGTCACCCACATCGTCAACTTCGACGTGCCGACGTCGCCCGACGTGTACGTGCACCGGATCGGCCGCACCGGGCGGGTCGGCCGCTCGGGACGGGCGATCACGTTCGTCGAGCCGCGCCAGCGGCGCGAGATCGACGCGATCGAGCGCCACGCGGGCACGAAGGTGTCGCCGTGGGCGGAGGGCGCGCACGTCGCGCCCGCCCCGATCCAGGAGTCGCCCCGCCGCCGGCACCGCAAGCCGCACGACGACGGGGCGGAGGACGGCACCTTCACGAAGCTGATCGCCAGCGGCGGCCGGGCCGCCGGGCTGGCGGAGGCCGACCTGATCCACGCGGTCACCGCGAACGCCGGGCTGGACGGCGAGCACGTCCGCAACGTCCGCCTGCTCGAGCGGTTCGCGCTGCTCGAGGTGCCGGCCGACCAGGCCGAGCGCGTGGCGGGCGCGGTCGACGGCACCGAGGTCCGCGGCCACCGGCTCCGCGTCGAAGCGGCCCGCTAGCGTTCATTTCATGTCCCAGATGACGATGACCACCAATCACGGGGACATCCTCCTCGAGCTGTTCGACGAGGATGCCCCCGAGACGGTGGACAACTTCCGCCGCCTGGCCGAGGACGGCTACTACGACGGGCTGATCTTCCACCGCGTGATCCCGGACTTCATGATCCAGGGCGGCTGCCCGCAGGGCACCGGCACCGGCGGCCCCGGCTACACGTTCAAGGACGAGATCAACGACCACAAGATCGTCAAAGGCGCGCTGGCGATGGCCAACGCCGGCCCGAACACCAACGGCTCGCAGTTCTTCATCGTGACCGCCGACTCGTGCCCGTGGCTCGACGGCAAGCACACCGTGTTCGGCGAGGTCGCCGGCGGCATGGACGTGGTGGACACGATCGGGACGCTCCCGACCGACGCCCGCGACCGCCCCACGCAGGAGGCGCGCATCGAGCGGCTCGCGGCCACGGCGTGAAAACGAATGCGGCTTACTCGCACTCGCAAGCTCATGCGAGCGCCTTAGCATGATTGAGGAGATCGAGGTCGAGAACCCCGCCACGGGCGAGGTCGTCCGCACCGTGCCGGTCGCCTCGCCGGAGAAGGTGCGCTCGATGGCCGAGCGCGCCCGCGCCGCCCAGCCCGCCTGGGAGGCGCTCGGCTTCGAGGGCCGCGGCCGCGTGCTGCGGCGGGCGCAGAAGTGGCTGGTCGACAACGCCGAGCGCGTGACCGAGACGATCGTCTCCGAGTGCGGGAAGACGTACGAGGACGCGCAGAACGAGGTCGCCTACGGCGCGATGGCGCTCGGCTTCTGGGCCAAGCACGCGCCGGAGTACCTGGGCGACGAGAAGGTCCGCTCCGCCAGCCCGTTCGTGATCGGCCGCAAGCTGATCGTCCGCTACCGGCCGATCGGCGTCGTCGGCGTGATCGGGCCGTGGAACTACCCGCTCGTGAACTCGTTCGGCGACTGCATCCCGGCGCTGGCGGCCGGCAACGGCGTGGTCCTCAAGCCGTCCCACGTGACGCCGCTGACCTCGCTCCTGCTGGCCGACTGCATGCGCGAGTGCGGGTTGCCCGAGAACGTGTTCCAGGTTGCGGTCGGAGGCGCCGGAACGGGCTCGGCGCTCGTCGACGCGGCCGACATGATCATGTTCACCGGCTCCACGGACACCGGGCGGAAGGTGATGGAGCAGGCGGCGAGGACGCTCACTCCGGTGGCACTCGAGCTGGGCGGCAAGGACCCGATGATCGTGCTCGCGGACGCGGACATCGAGCGCGCCGCCAACGCCGCAGCGTTCTATTCGATGCAGAACGGCGGCCAGACCTGCATCTCGGTGGAGCGCGTCTATGTGGAGGCGCCGATCCACGACCGGTTCGTCTCCCGCGTGGCCGAGAAGGTCGCCGCCCTGCGCCTCGGCCCGCCCGAGGGGCCGGGCAGCGTCGACGTGGGCGCGATGACCTTCCCGGGCCAGCTCGACATCGTGCGCCGCCACGTGGAGCAGGCGCGCGAGGCGGGCGCGCGCATCCTCACCGGCGGCCACGTCCGCGAGGGCTCCGGCCACTTCTACGAGCCGACGGTGATCGCCGGAGCGGACCACTCGATGACCGCGATGACCGAGGAGACCTTCGGCCCCACGCTGCCGATCATGAAGGTGGCCGACGCGGAGGAGGCGATCCGCATGGCGAACGACTCCCCGTACGGCCTCGGCGCCTCCGTCTGGACGAAGGACCTCGCCCGCGGCGAGCAGATCGCCCGCCGGATCGAGAGCGGCTTCGCCTGCGTCAATGACGCGAACCTGAACTACTACGCGCTCGAGCTGCCGATGGGCGGGTGGAAGCAGTCCGGCCTCGGCACCCGCCACGGCGCCGGCGGCATCCGCAAGTACACGCGCCAGCAGGCGATCGTGATCGCCCGCGTGGCGATGAAGCGCGAGCCGCACATGTTCCCGTACCGGCCGCGCACCACGAGGCTGCTCGGCCGCGGGCTGAAGCTGCTCTACGGGCGCGGCAGGAGGGCGTAGGCGCGCAGCTCCGCGAGCGTGCTCGCGGCGTCACGGTGCAGCACGGTGGCCATGCCGAGCGCGCGGGCCGGCTTGAGGTTGCCTGGGAGGTCGTCGACGAACACGCACGCCTCGGGCGGCAGGCCGAGCCGCTCGGCGGCGAGCGCGTAGATCGCCGGGTCGGGCTTGCGGAGGCCGACCTCGCCGGAGATCACGGTCGCGTCGAACAGCTCGTCCAGCAGCGCGCGGTCGTAGTGGTGCACGCTCCAGGAGTTCGAGAGCAGGCCGGTGCGGGCGCCGGCCGCGCGCGCGGCGCGCACGCCGGCGAGCATCTCCTCGTCCGGAGCCATGCCGCCGAACATGCGGTCGATCAGCCGCTCGGACTCCACCTCCAGCAGCGCGGCGAAGCGCGGCTCGAACTCCGCCTCCGCCAGCCGGCCGCACTCGAGCTCCTCCAGCAGCCACCGCGCCTGCGGGTCGGTGCGGAAGCGGTCGCGGACCGCGTCGGGATCGATCCCCTCGGCCTCGCAGAACGCGCGGAAGGACGCGAACACGTTCGTCGTCAGGACGCCGCCGTAGTCGACGATCAGCCCGCGGCGGTCGCCCATGCCCGCTCGGCGATCTCCGGCACGCCGGTCTTCAGCCGGTCGAAGAACGGGTCCTCGGTGGTGCCCGCCAGCCGCCGCTTGTACGACCCCTCCAGGAACACCGCCGACTTCCAGAGGGCGAGCGTCGCGTACCAGCGCACGTCGGACATCGAGCGGCCGGAGCGCTCCTCGTAGCGGGCGATCAGCTCGTCGCGGGTGGGGAAGCCGGGGCGGCGGGTGACGGCGCTCAGCAGGGAGAGCGTCCCCTCCGGGTCGCCCTGCTGCGTCCACGTGGCGACGAGGTAGCCGAGGTCGGCGAGCGGGTCGCCGATCGTGGCCAGCTCCCAGTCGAAGATCGCCACCAGCCGGGCGGGGATTGGGTCCCGCCCGCCCGCGAACATCGTGTTGCCGAGCCGGTAGTCGCCGTGCACGATGGTCGCCTCGGGCGAGTCGGGCTTGTGCTCGGCCAGCCAGTCCGTGACGCGGTCGAGCACCGGGAGCTCGCGCGTGCGGTTGTGCTCCCATAGGCCGCCGAAGCGCCGGAGCTGGCGATCGAGGTAGCCGGTCGGCTTGCCGTAGCCCTCCAGCCCGCAGGCGCGCCAGTCGACCGCGTGGACCTCGACGAGCGCGTCCACCAGCTCCGCGCCGATCCGGGCTCCCTCGCGCTCGAGCGCCGGCGGGACGGCGGTGGTCATCACGTCGCCCTCCACCCGCTCCATCACGTAGAACGGCGCGCCGATCACGGCCTCGTCGTCGCAGGTGGCCAGCACCCGCGGCGTCCGCACGTCAGTGTCCTGGACGGCCGTGAGCAGCCGCGCCTCGCGCAGCACGTCGTGGGCGGAGGGCGGGAGCGGCGGGCGGGGCGGCCGCCGCAGCACCCACGCATGGTTGCCCCGGCGGATCGCGTAGGTCACGTTCGAGTGCCCCTCGCCCACCGGCTCGGCCTCGACCGGGCCCTCGCCGAGGCCGTGCGCGTCGAGGTAGCGCTCGAGCGGGCGGCGGACCAGCAGCGGCGGCAGCTCGAGCGCGGCGGCCTCCTCGGGCGTGTCGACGATGGCCGTCACCCCGGGGGATCGTACGTGCGGCTTACTCGCACACGCAAGCTCGTGCGAGCGCCTTGATTACATGGACCGCAACCTAGAGCGTTCAAGAACGTTCCTTGTAGCCCGTGCGCATAACCCTGCTCATCCTCCTCTGCCTGCTCGCCGTGCCCGCGGCGGCCGCCGCCTCGCCGCGCCAGGTGATGAGCTTCGAGGCCCCGCGGGAGCTGCTCGACGACGGGCGGCGCGACCAGACGCTGGACGAGATCCGGCGCTTCGGCGTCACCCAGGTCCGCCAGCTCGTCTACTGGCGGGACTTCGCGCCGCGGCCGGGCCGCAAGCGCAAGCCGCGGTTCGACGCGTCGGACCCCGACGACTACCCGGCCGGCACGTGGGGGCGGCTCGACCGCCTGATGGACGCCGCCGAGACGCGCGAGATCGAGGTCGTGCTCACGCTCACCGGGCCGGTGCCGCGGTGGGCGACGAAGAACCGCAAGGGCCGCCGGTACCGGCCCAGCCCGAAGCTGTTCGGCCAGTTCGCGACCGCCGTCGGGCGCCGCTACGGCGACCGCGTGTCGATGTGGTCGATCTGGAACGAGCCCAACCAGCCGCAGTTCCTCAAGCCCCAGTACCGCAAGGGCCGGCCCTACTCCCCGCGGCTCTACCGCGGCCTCTACCGCGCCGCCCACCGGGGCATCCGGCGCACGGCCGAGAACCGGCGCGACGACATCCTGATCGGCGAGACCTCGCCGCGCGGCAACCGCAACGTCGTGCACCCGCTCGCCTTCCTGCGCGGGATGCTGTGCCTGAACGAGCGCTACCGCAAGGTCCGCAGCTGTGGGCGGCTGCGCGCCGACGGCTACGCCCACCACGCCTACACCACGCGCACCGGCCCGCGGTTCGTCCCGCCGGACGCCGACGACGTGACGATCGGCGTGATCTCCCGGCTCGTGCGCGCGCTCGACCGCGCGGCCCGCGCCGGCGGGCTCCCGCGCGCTCTGCCCATCCACCTCACGGAGTTCGGGATCCAGTCCCGGCCCGACCGGGTCTCCGGCGTCTCGCTCGCCCGCCAGCCCGCGTACTACGCCATCTCCGAGCACATCGCCTACGTGAACCCGCGCGTGGCGTCGTTCTCCCAGTACCTGATGGCTGACGACATCCCGCGCGAGATGGGCTATCGGTTCGCTGGCTTCGAGAGCGGCCTGCGCCGCAGCGACGGCCGCCGCAAGCCCGCCTACCGCGCCTTCGCCAACCCGCTCGCGGTGGAGAACTATGGGCGCACTGACGTGCTGTGGGGGCTCATCCGGCCGCAGCGCACCGAGACCGACGTGACCGTGGAGATCCGCCGGCGGCCGCGCGGGAAGTGGGCGGTGCTCGACCGGCTGACGACGACCTCCACCGGCGTGTTCGGGCTGGACGCACAGCACCGCGACGGCCAGCGGTACCGGGTGCGCTGGACGGACGCTCGCGGGCACGAGCACCTCGGCCCGCCGATCCGCGCCTATTAGGGTCGCGACCCTATAGGCGGGCGGTGGGCGCGCGTTTATCTTTGACGACCATGCGCGACGTCTCTCGGCGGAGCCTGCTCGGGCTCCGGGTTCAAGACTGTCACGGGCAGGAGATCGGCCGCGTGGTCGACACCTGGCCCGACGATGGGGGGTGGGAGCTGGAGTTCGTGGTGATCCGCCTGCCGCGCTTCGGCGAGCGGAGGATGCTGCCCGCCGACCGCGTGGTCACGGCGGGCGGCGTCGTCCGCGCCGCGTTCTCCCGGCGCCAGATCGAGGACGCGCCAACGGTCAACGGCGGCCGCCACGGTGCCGACGACCCCTATCGAGCGAAGTCCTACTGGATGTTCGAGGAGCCGCGCGGTGCCGGTATCGTCACGCCGCGATGGCGCCGCAGCTCTGGCTTCTCCGCCACGGCGAGGCCGTACCCCACGAGTCCAAGCCGGACGCCGACCGGGAGCTGACCGCCCGCGGAGAGCGTCAGGCGCTCGCCGCGGGAGAGGGGCTCGCCCGGCTCGGCGTGGAGTTCGCCGCCTGCTACACGAGCCCGAAGGTGCGGGCGGTCCAGACGGCCCGGCTTGCGTGCCGGGCGCTGAGCATCGAGCCGGAGGAGAGCCGGGCGCTCGAGAACGGCTTCGACTCCGGCGACGCGCGGGAGCTGCTCCTGGGCCACGATGACGACGCGCGCGTGCTGGCGGTCGGCCACGAGCCGTCGTTCTCCCAGGTGGTGTACGACCTGACCGGCGCGCGGGTCGACCTCAAGAAGGGGGGCGTGGCGGCGGTGCGCGGCGACGAGCTGCTCGTGCTCCTGCGCCCGCGCGAGCTGGAGTCGCTCGCTCGTGGTCCCACCCGCGAGTCCTGACGCCCTCGGATCGGCCGCTGATCGCCGCCTGGCGGCGTCCTCGACCCTTGAAATCCCAGAGGGATTCCTGCGGGTCTGCGTCCTTGCCAGACGCCGCCAGCGACCGCCCGAGGACGCCACGACTCACGGGCGGAACCACAGGACCGCGCTGAGCACCGCGAGCGCCACCTCGGCGCGCGGGGCGAGCGAGCCGGCGAGGACGAACTCCTCCGGGTTGTGGGCGCGGCCGCCGCGGGGGCCGAGGCCATCGACGGTGACCGGGATGGCGGTGGCGAAGTGGCTCGCGTCGCTCGCTCCTCCCCGCGACACGCCGACGACCGGCCGGCCGAGCGCCTTCCCCGCCCGCGCGAGCACCGGGGCCACCGCGTGCTCTGAGTGCATGCCCGGCCAGCGGCGGATCAGCTCGGTCTGGAGCACCGCGCCGCCGACCTCGTCGGGGATGGCGCCGAGCACGGCCTCGATCGCGTCGAGCTCGTCGGCGCGGCAGTCGCAGAAGAGCTCGCCGGCGCCCGGGACGACGTTGAAGGCGTCGCCGGCGTGCAGCACGGTGGGCACGGCCGTCAGATGGTCCGGGCCCGCCGGGTCGTGCCGCGCCGCCACGACCTGGGCGGCCGCGGCCAGCGCGAGCAGCGCGTTGCGGCCGCGGTCGGGAGCCGAGCCCGAGTG
>JBOGYU010000144.1:0-9855 GCA_050696935.1 Solirubrobacteraceae bacterium
GCGGCCGCGGGCGTCGCTCACCAGTGCCGCGAGCCGGGACCAGCGCGCGCGGCGGTCCTCGACGAAGCGGTCGATCGACCGGGCGGGCACGGCGAGACCGTACCATCGGCGGATGGCGCTCTCGCTCGGGCGCCTCGAGGTCGAGACACCCGACCACGTCGTGCTCCGCTACGACCTCGCGGGCGCGGGCAACCGCGGCTTCGCCGCGATCCTCGACGTGCTCATCGCCTCGTTGCTGACGGTCGGGTCGTTCGTCCTCTGGAGCTTCCTCGCCTCGGCGCTGCCGGCGTCCCTGCGCCGGCCGCTCGAGGGGCTGCTCCTGCTCTCCACGGCGCTGATCGGGTGGGCGTACTTCGTCGTCCTCGAGTGGCTCTGGAACGGGCAGACGGTGGGGAAGCGCCTGGCCGGCCTCCGCGTCATCACGGCCGACGGCTCGCCCGCGTCCTTCACCGCGGTGCTCGTGCGCAACCTGGTGCGGCTCGCGGACTTCCTGCCGGCCTTCTACGGGCTGGGCGTGCTCGTGATGATCCTCTCGCCGAAGTCGCAGCGGCTCGGCGACCTGGCCGCGGGGACGTTCGTGGTCCGCGCGCCGCGGCCGCGCGTGGACTGGCTGTCGCTGCGGACGGTCGGCCGGGGCGAGGCCGGCGACCGCATTTCGATCCGACCGCTCCCCGGCGAGGTACAACGTCTTGTGCGGGAGTTCGTGGCCCGGGAGGGCTCGCTCGCCCCGGCCGACCGCGCCCGCGTCGCCGGCCTCATCGCCTCGCGGGTCCGTTCGCTGGTGACCGCTGCGGACGCGCCGGCCGATGATGCCGAGCTGCTTCGCTCGGTCGCTCGGGCGCTCCGGGCCGAAGGGGGGGACTAGAGCGATGGAGATCGTCGGCTTCGTCATGCTGCTCGTGATGATCGGACTGCTCAGCACCCTGACCGGAGGGCTGCGCGAGGACCCGCGCATGCGCCGCCGCTGGGACGCCCGCTTCGACCAGGAGAGCCGGCAGGTGCGCCAGACCGACGCGACGGGCGTGCTCATGTGCCGCACCTGCGGCGCGAGCGGCTCGGAGCGCGCGGGGCGCTGCCCGCGCTGCGGAGCGGGGCTGTAGGCCGTGCCGTAGCGCTGGACGCTCATCCGGTGACGTCCTGAGAGTGCTGGAAAAGAAGACGGCGTAGCCTCCGCGGTGAATCACCAACCACAGGAGGACTACGCCGTGACCAGCAGGATAGCGCCCAGCGTTCAGCTCGAGGCCCAGGTCGAGGAGCTCCTTGCGCAGGGCCTCACCGATCCCGAGCGCCTTGCCGAGCTCGGCCGGCTCGGCGCCCGCCTCGTGCTGCAGCGCGCCATCGAGGACGAGGTGACCACCTTCCTCGGGCGCGCCCGCTACCAGCGGACCCCTGTCGCCGCCGGCTCGCGCAATGGCGTGCGCGCGCGCCGCGTCCAGACCGCCGAGGGCGAGCTCGAGATCGCCATGCCGCAGCTGCGCGACACCGCCCGGCGCTTCGTCAGCGAGGTCATCCCCGACACGCGCACCATCGTGCGCACGCGGCCGCTCGAGGCGCTGGTCATCGGCGCATACGTACGCGGGCTCTCCGACCGGGACATCGCCTCGCTCTGCCGCGAGGCGGGGCTCGGCCAGCTCTCGAAGAGCACGGCCAGCCGCATCGCGCGAGAGCTGCGTGACCGCTACCGGGCCTTCTGCGCCAAGGGCCTGGGCCAGGTCGAGCTGCTCGCGCTCTTCCTCGACGCCTGCTACCTGCCGACGCGGCCCTCGGGCGCCAAGGAGGGCGTGCTCGTCGCCTGGGGCTACGACACGGCCGGCGAGCGCGTGCTGCTGGCGGTCCGCCTCGGCCAGCGCGAGCGCGAGGAGGACTGGCTCGACCTGGGGCGGGACCTCGTCCGCCGCGGCCTGCGCGCGCCGCTGCTCAGCGTCGGCGACGGCGCTCCGGGACTGATCAACGCCATCGAGAAGCTGTGGCCCGAGGCGGATCGCGGCCGCTGCACCGTGCATCGCCTGCGCAACATCCTGGCCAAACTGCCTGAGGACGCGGCGCTGCAGGAGCGGGTGCGCCGCGCGTACTGGGCCGCGCTCGATGAGGCCAGCGACGAGGTCGACGGCGAGCGGCGCCTGCGATCTCTGGTGGGCGAGCTCGAGCGCAACTACCCCTCGGCCGCGGCCTGCCTGGCCGAGGATCTGCCCGCGCTCTGCGTGCACCTGCGCTACCCCGCCCGCCTGAGCAAACGCCTGCGCTCGACGAACCTGCTCGAGCGATCCATCGAGGAGGTGAAGCGGCGGACCAAGGTCATCGGCCGCTTCCCCGGCGAGACCAGCTGCCTCTCGTTGTGCTGGGCCGTCCTCGACCTCGTCGTCGCCGGCGCTCGTGGCCTCGGGCTCACCGCGATCGAGCGTCAGCAGATCCATGCGCTACGCGTCCAACGCATCCAGGCGACGACCATCGAAAGGAGCGCATAGCATCGCGATGACCGCGGGACTACGCCGTCGCTTTTCCAGCAGTCCGGGGACGCGACCCGCTCATCCCTCTTGACCCTCCAGTGGACTGGAGAAGGACAATCGCTGGAGCGCTCGTGACGCTAGTGAAAAGGAGGTCCGACATGCAGGCGAAGCGTGCACTGCCACTCGCGCGCACCGGCTGCCCCTGCGGATGCTGCGGTGTCTGCTGTAAGCAGGCCGGACGCAAGGAGAAGGCGAAGCAGGCCGCGAAGAAGGCTTAGCGGCCGAGTGGCGATCGTCCCGCGCCGCCGAGCGCGAGCCTGAGCGGGCGGACCTCGACGGTGCCGATGATCTCGCAGGCGCCCTGCGTCTTCGGCATCCGTTCGGCGCGCCGACGGAATCGCTGGAGGTCGTCACGGAACGCCTCGAGTTCTGAGATCGCGGCCTCCGCCCGTGACAGCTGCGCGCCGATCAGCTCTAGCACGTGTCCGCAGGGGCACGCGCCGCGATCGATGAGCCCGGTCACCTCACGGATCTCCTCGAGCGACAGGCCCAGGCGCTTCGCGCGCTCGATGAGGCGGAGCCGCTCCACGGCCTCGTCGCCGTACAAGCGGTAGCCGCCCTCGCTTCGGGCGCGGGGTGCGAGGAGGCCGATGCTCTCGTAGTAGCGGATCGTGCGGTCGCTGAAGCCGGTGCGTGCCGCCAACTGACCGATCCGGAGCATCGGCCACACCATAAGCCTTCAGGCGGCTGGAGGGTCAATCGCGATCCGGGCATCGGTTCGGCGGCCGACTTTGGCTATCCTCGTGCGGTGGTCCCGAGGGTCGAGGCCGCAGGCGAGTTCGGGAGGGCACGTCCTGGACGAGAAGGATCCGCCGAGCTTCCGTCACCCGCGGCTGACCGACCTCCTCGGCTGCGCCGACTTCGGCGCGGGCGAGGTGCTGCGCCTCGTCGCGAGCGCCGAGCGCGTCTTGGACGGGCCCCTCGCGTCGGCGATCGTGGAGGCCGCACGTGAGCGCGGGATCCGGATGAGTCGCCCGACCGTGTTCGAGCACACGCCCGGCGAGGGTATCCACGCCGTCGTGGACGGGCACGAGCTCTGGATCGGAAGCAAGGCGTTCGCAGGGCCGCACGGCTTCACGGACGCGCCCGACGAGGTCATCGCCCGCCACGCGGCGGCGGGCAAGACGGCGCTCGTCGTGGTGATCGACGGCAGGCCCGGCGCGGTGCTCGCCGTCGCGGGCGTGCCGCGCGGCGGCGGCGATGGCCGTATCGTCCGCTGAGCACGGTCGCGAGCCGCTCCAGGCACGGCCGCGAAGGACACGCTCGGGAGGCACGAGATGGCCGAGATACTGGATCCGGTCTGCGACATGGTCGTGGACATCGATACGCAGCGTGCCAAGGGGCTGACCGCGGAGCATGCGGGTGTGACCTACGCCTTTTGCGGTCCCGGCTGCAAGCGCGCGTTCCAGGCGGACCCCTCCGGCCACACCGCGAAGGTCGAGGCCTGGCAGGCGTCGCGCTGAGCGATGCCCGCCGCTGACCCTCGGGCGGCCGGGCCGCACGCGATCCAGCACCTCTCGGTCCCCATCGACCGCGTCTTCTGCCCCTGCTGCGAGGAGGATCTCGCCGTCGTCATCCGGCGCATGCCGCACGTGGTCGACGCGGACGTCGACGCCGAGCGGATGGTCGCCCACGTCACCGTCCACGAGGGGATGACCGACGCGGACGAGCTCCGCGTGCGGATCGAGGCCTGCAACTATGCGAACCCAGTCCCGCTGCCACAGGCCCAGGTGTCCTCCCACGAGCACGTCCACGACGCGGCGGAGCGGACCGCCGCGCACGGCGGCCACGAGGCGATGGGCCACGACATGTCGGATCCGCGCATGGCCGCGTCCATGGAGGCCGACATGCGTCGGCGCTTCCTGGTGGCCCTGGTGCTCGCCCTTCCGGTGATCGCGGTCTCGCCGCTGGGGACGCTCGTCCTCGGCCGGGAGATCCCGACGCCGATCGACCGGAACTGGGTCATGCTCCTCTTCGCCACGCCCGTCGCCCTGTGGGCGTCGTCCGTCTTCCACTTCGGCGCCTGGCGCTCGATCCGCGTGGGCGTGCTCAACATGAGCGTCCTCGTCTCGCTCGGGATCCTCACCAGCTATCTGTTCAGCCTCGCGCTCACGTTCACGGTCGGCGGCGAGACCTTCTACGAGGCCGCCGTCATGCTCGCCGTGTTCCTCCTCTTCGGCCACTGGATGGAGATGCGCGCCCGCCGCGGGTCGTCGGACGCCGTGCGCACGCTCCTCGAGCTGACGCCCACGGAGGCCACCGTCGAGCGCGACGGCGCGGCCGTCCAGCTTCCCGTGGCCGAGGTGCGGGTGGGGGATGTCCTCGTGCTCCGTCCCGGTGAGCGCGTCGCCGTCGACGGCGAGGCCATCGACGGCCGCACCGCCGTCGATGAGTCCATGGTCACGGGCGAGTCCATCCCGGTCGAGAAGGGTCCCGGGGACGCGGTCGTCGCCGGTACGGTCAACCAGTCCGGGTCGATCCGCTACCGGGCGACCAGGGTCGGCTCCGACACGGCGCTCGCGCGGATCGCGCGCATGGTCGAGACGGCCCAGACGTCCAAGGCGCCGGCGCAGCGCATCGCCGACCGTGCCGCCCACTGGCTCGTCATCGTCGCGGTGAGCGCGGGGCTGCTCACGCTCCTGTTCTGGCTGGCCGTCGCCGGGGAGCCGCTGCTCTTCGCCATGACGCTCGCGGTGACGACGGTCGTCATCGCCTGCCCCGACGCGCTCGGACTCGCCACGCCGACCGCGGTCATGGTCGCGACCGACATGGGCGCCCGGCACGGGATCCTTTTCAAGGAAGCGGCCTCCCTCGAGCTCGCCTCCCGCATCCAGGCGGTCATCCTGGACAAGACCGGGACGCTGACCGAGGGAGCGCCGCGCGTCACCGACGTGCACGCGCTGCCGCCGGTGACCGAGGAGGAGCTCCTGCGCCTCGAGGCGGGCGCGGAGTCGCGCTCGGGCCACCCGCTGTCGCGCGCCATCCTCGAGGAGGCCGAGCGGCGCGGGATCGCCGTCCCGGATGGCATCGAAGACTTCGAGTCGCTCGCCGGCCGTGGCGTGCGGGCCCGGGTGGACGGGCGCGAGGTCCTCGTCGGCACGCGCCGCCTGATGGACGAGCGGGGGATCGGCGCCGGGCCGCTCGCGGCGCACGTGGCGCGCCTGCTGGCGGAGGGCAAGACGCTCTCGATCGCCGCGGTCGACGGACGCGTCGCCGGCGTCGTCGCCGTGCAGGACAGGCCGCGCCCGACGGCGCGGGCGGCGGTCGAGGGCCTGCGCGCCATGGGCATCGAGGTCGCCATGCTCACCGGCGACAACCGGCAGACGGCGGAGGCCATCGCGCGCGCGCTCGGCATCGATCGCGTCCTCGCCGAGGTGCTGCCCGAGCACAAGGCCGACGAGGTCAAGCGCCTCCAGGGCGAGGGGAAGTTCGTCGCGATGGTCGGGGACGGGATCAACGACGCCCCGGCGCTCGCGCAGGCCGACCTCGGCATCGCCATCGGCGCGGCACCGATGTCGCGGTCGAGACCGGCGACATCGTGCTCATGCGCAGCGACCCGGCCGACGTGCTGGGGGCGATCCGTCTCTCGAAGGCGACGGTGCGGAAGATGAAGCAGAACCTGTTCTGGGCCGCCGCCTACAACCTGGTGGCGATCCCGATCGCCGCCGGCGCGCTCTACCCCTCGCTCGGCCTGCTCCTCCGGCCCGAGTTCGGCGCCCTCGCGATGTCGGCGTCGTCGATCACCGTCGTGACGAACGCGCTGCTGCTCCGGCGCGCGGAGCGGGGCCTGGATCGATCCGCCTCACCAGACTCATAGTATGCAATCGTGGCGATCTCGCGCCGTCGCCTCCTCCTCGCCTCTGCTGGCCTGCTCGTGTCAGCCTGCGCTCGCGGGCAGGGCGCGCGCTGGGGCGACGGGCTCGTGCCTGTGTACGCCCGGCCGGACCGCGATGAATGGCCGGACGCCTTCCGCGAGCTTCCGCCCGAGATTCAGGCGATGTACCGGTACGCTGTGGCGAACCGCGAGGTGCTGCAGTACATACCTTGCTTCTGTGGCTGCGTTAACGGCGGACACGGGTCGAACTTCGACTGCTACGTCCGCGAGGTGGCCACCGATGGCCGCGTGCGGCTCGACACGATGAGCTTCGGCTGAGACATCTGCACAGGGATCACGCGTGACGTGATCGAAATGAGCGAACAGGGCATGAGCCTGAAGGCGATCCGCACCGCGATCGACGAGAAGTGGGGAGACCGAGGCCCTTCGACGAGGACCCCGTTACCCCCCGGATAGGACGGCCACATGGCCGGCAACGGGATCGTTGGCGAGAGCTGGCCGAGCTGGGCGAAGGCACTGCTCATCGCTCAGTTCGCGTTGATCCTCGCCGTCCTCGTGCCCTGGATCCTGATGTGGACGGCCATGGCGGTCGGCTGCACAGTGGGGATGGGCGACATGCAGCAGATGATGCCAATGATGCCGAGGCGCTAGCCGCCTGCCTGGGCGTTGATTCTCGTCGACGGCCTCTTCGCGGGCTCGTGCCCTTCCGCACCTGGCCGAACGGGCAGCGGTAGGCACCGCCTCTCTGGCCGGGTTGCGCCCCCAGCGATGACTCCGAAGAGCGGCGCCTGGGGTCGTCGCATCGTTCGCCACCATCTGCCGCTCGGTGACGAACGCTTGACGGCTGGCCAGCTGCATCGAGCGGCTATGAGCTCGTGGACACCCGGCAAGTGCGTGAGGTGCCGACGCTCTGAGCCCATGGCGCTGGGATCAGCGACGCACCATCGCAGGGCGGACGCCTACACGGCTCTTCGGGACGCTCCCGACAGGTAGGACTCCGGGTCGGCGAGGAAAAGCTTCTTGCAAGCCGGCGCGCAGAACGCGTACGTCCGGCCGTCGTGCTCGACGCGGTGCCGCGCCGTGCCCACGTCCACGGCCATCAGGCAGACGGGATCAAGGCCGTCCAGCGCGTCTTCGGCAGCCTCCTCCGGTGCCGCCTCGAACATCGGAAGGGCGCTCCCCGGAGCCGCCGGCCGGTAGCGGTCCCAGACGTGGTCGGCGAGTGCCGCGGGCGGCGGCAGGACCGCGCCCGCCTCGAGCATGGCCTCCACCCAGTCCCAGACGGCCGGCGCGAGCGAGCTGTCGTTGAGGTCCTTGAGCCAGATCGTCTGTCCGAACAGGACCAGGAGCGCGTTGTTCCCGACCAAGCATGGGCCGAGACATCCGACGAAGGAGAGGTGGACGCGGTCGCGGATGCGGCGCCGCTCCCACTCGTCGCTCCACAGCGTGTTGTCGAACGGCATGCGTCCCTTGACGCTCCACCCGCAGCAGCAGCTTCCGTTCGCCTTCGTGCAGACGAACAGCTGGCCGACGAGCTGGACGATCTTGAAGTCCTCGCCGCGCGCCTTGAGACGGAGCACCGACAGGCGCCGCCGGGCAGTCGGGGCCTCGGCGCCGGCGAGATCGCAGGTGGGGCAGGTCCGGTCGGGCGCGTGCCGGTGTCCGTCCTCGGACCGGCCCGGGGTGCTCGTGCTCTCCTTCACGCGTTCATCCGGTGACCGACTCGACCGGGTACTCCTCCTCCTGGAGGACTTCCTTGAACCGGTCCACACCCACCGTGCTCTCGTCGTACTCGACGTGGACGCGCTTCTCGGGGATCTCGACCCGTACGCTCTTCACCCCCTCGAGCGGCCTCAGGGCCTCGGTGATCGTCCGCTCGCAGTGCTCGCAGGAGATGTCGGGGACGCTCAGCGTCGTCCGTGCCATGGAAGTCCCTCCGCTCCGCCGGCGTGGCCGCCGCCCATGCCGCCCTCGCGCGAAAGGACCATGGCGGCGATCCCGATGGTCAGCGCGAGGAGCGCGATCGCCACCAGGTACCCGTACTCGGCGACGCGGGCACGGATCGAGGGGTGGAGGATCTCACTGACGCTCTCGGGCCGGCGGAAGCGACGAAGGCGCAGGGCGTTGGTGACCACGCTCACGCTCGACATGGCCATCGCCGCGGCCGCCAGCACGGGGTCCAGGAGAAGGTCGAACATCGGGTAGAGCGCGCCCATGGCCACGGGGATGAGCAGGATGTTGTACGCGAAGGCCCAGAACAGGCCCTGCTTGATGACGCCCACGGTCTTGCGGGACAGCCCGATGGCCGTGACGATCGTGCGCAGATCGCCACCGATGAGGGTGATGTCGCTGGCGGCCATGGCGACGTCGGTGCCGGTGCCGATGGCGATGCCCAGATCGGAGCGCGCCAGCGCCGGCGCATCGTTGATGCCGTCGCCGACCATGGCCACGACCTTCCCGCCGGACTGGAGCTCGCGGACCTTCGCGTCCTTCTCCTGGGGCAGGACCTCCGCCATGACGCTTCGGATCCCGGCCTGCTCCGCGATCGCCCGCGCGGTCAGGGCGTTGTCGCCGGTGAGCATCCAGACGTCGAGTCCGAGCGCGGCGAGCAGCGTCACGGCCTCCTTCGACTCGGGCCGGATCGTGTCGGCGACGGCGATGACGCCCGCGATCCGGCCATCGACGGCCAGGTACATCGGCGTCTGACCGCGGCCGGCCAGCTCCTCCGCCGACCCGGAGGCGCCGTCGAGCTCGACGGCGCGGTCGCGCATCAGCGCGAGATTCCCGATGGCGATGGCATGCCCGTCGATGGTGGCCTCGATGCCCCGGCCGGAGACGGCGGTGAAGCGCTCCGCCTTCGGCAGCTCGAGCCCGCGCTCGCGGGCCCGCGTGACGATCGCCTCGCCCAGGGGATGCTCGGAGCCGACCTCGGCCGCCGCCGCCCAGCGCAGGAGGTCGTCCTCGCCGAAGCCATTGAGCGGAACGATCGCCGTGACCTGCGGACGGCCGCGGGTGAGCGTGCCGGTCTTGTCGAGCACGATCGTGTCGATGCGCCGCGCCTGCTCGAGGGCCTCGCCGCCGCGGATCAGGATGCCGTGCTCGGCGGCCTTGCCCGTCCCGACCATGATCGCCGTGGGCGTGGCCAGGCCCAGCGCGCAGGGGCAGGCGATGATGAGCACGGCGATGGCGGTCGTCAGGGCGAAGATGACCGAGGGCGGCGGGCCGAACTGGAGCCACACCAGGAACGTCAGGGTCGCCACGACGATGACGGCCGGCACGAAGTAGCTGGAGATCTCATCGGCCAGGCGCTGGATAGGGGCCTTGGAGCCCTGGGCTTCCTCGACCAGGCGGACGATCTGCGCGAGCGTCGTGTCGCGCCCGACCTTCGTCGCCCGGAACACGAAGCTGCCGGCCTTGTTGAGCGTCGCGCCGATGACCTGGTCGCCCTCGGCCTTCTCGACCGGGATGCTCTCGCCGGTGAGCATGCTCTCATCGAGCGCGGAGCGGCCCTCG
>JBOGYU010000145.1:0-9852 GCA_050696935.1 Solirubrobacteraceae bacterium
GGCCTGGGCGGCACGCTTATCCCGGCCCCGGGGCGCGCCCTGCAACGCATCATCGCGACTACCTGACACGCGCCGCGGGCCCCGCCCCGCGGCCTCACCGCCACCCAGCGGCTGACCGGCACAGCCGTCACCGCAGGCTGCCCGCAGGGCAGAGCGCGCAGCGCTTGACGGCAAGCCAACAGCCGCTACACCCTTGACACAGGGAGTCTCATCGCTGGTCGCGATCCGCGCGAGTGTCATAACGCTCGGCACGGAGGCCGTCGTTTCTGCACGCCGCACCGCGGCGTCCGCCCTCCTAGTCGACGTAATCAGCGTGAGCGGGCGCAACGCGCGCGTGTGCCGCTGGCGGTAGGCTCTGGTGGCCGACGTAGTGAGCCGCCATAGGCGCACGCGGCGGCGAAGGGGTGATGGTTGTGCCGGTGACGATGGATGAGGTCGAGCGCCGCACGGCGCCCCGGTCGCGCTTTGCGGGCGGCCAGGTGGCGGAGGTTTTGGCTCGGCTCGGGTCGCCAACGTCCGATGTGGATGGGCGTCGGCTTGAGCGCGAGGTGCACGAGGCGCTGGTACAGCTCCGAACGCGGTCGCGCGAGCAGGCACGCGGCGCGTCGCGATCAGCCGAACGGCTCTAACGTCACGGCCGCCGCACGTCCGGGCAGAATCCGGCCGCGGCGTCAGAGGGCGATGTCGCCGACTCGGTGACCCTTGGGCGGCGCCCGAGGCGCCCCCGGATGAGGCGGCTTCTCGCTATTGGCCTTCGCGCGATTCTGCGGGGATCTGGCGAAGCCGGTAGATCAGGCGGTACGGACTGGCCGTGAGTTGTTGCCCGCGTTCGTGGATCGCCTGGACGCCGTGCGCGATGATCGATGCCGCGACCGCGATCCCGCCGGCCAGGGTCACGACTCGGCTTGCCGGGTAGCGGCCGCCGCGGCGGTCAAGAGCCCAGCCCACGTTGCCCTGTCCGACAACAGCGAGGCCACGTACTCACCTTTCGCTCGCTCATCGAGGCGCAGGAGTTCTGCCAGGTCTTCCGCGACGTGCCGGCGGATGTGTGTCTCGACGCGGCGAGGCATATCGGCCGGCGACACCTCCCCGAGCTGCTCTGCTAGTCGCTCGCACTCGAAGCGCAGGGCGTCGATCTCGTCGGCGCGGTCGCGCAGACAGTCGTCGAGCGCCGCCACCGTGCGCTCGTTCAGTGGGTCGACCGCCGGTGAGACGAGGTGGCGGAAGAACTCCCAGGTCGCGATGCTGTGATTAGAGGGGCTGGCGGGATGGTCGACGGCGGGCGTGCCGAGCGGACGCAGCAGCGCCTCCAGCCGAGGGTTGGTCAGCAGAAGCGGCGGCGTGACCACGTCGGCCAGTGGCGCTAGACGGAGCAGATACGCGGCGGCGAGCAACTGTCGGACCGGCGCGTCTTCGGACGCCGCCGGCGCCGGCGGACTCTGGGCGAGCGTGCCCGGCGCGCTCGCCTGGCTTGAGTCCTGACCCGACCAGCAACTCCACACGCGCCCGCCATCCGACAGCCGCCGCGAGCCTACTTGTCACCTAGGGACAGCTTCGGGAGCACAGGGCCCTGAAGAATCTAGCTCCGCTCGCGCAGCAGCGCCTCCAGGTCGGCCAACGGCCCCAGGTGCCGCAGCTTGTCCGGGTTGACGATCGAGCTCACGCCCTGGATCTGGCCCTCCGCGACGTCGAGGGACATCACGCTGATCAGCCTGCCCTCGCGGTCGAAGAACAGCGCACCCGGTTGCCCGTTTACCTCCTCGCGGCGCGAGGTGATGCCGAAGCGGGTGAGGGCGCGCAGCCCCGCGATCAGCGTGCGCGCCGCCCTGGCGCGGCCGTGGATCGCACGTTTGAGGGCGGGTGCCTTGCCGCCGCCGTCGCCGTGGAGGACTACGTCGTGGGCCAGCAGCTCTTCCAGCCCTTGGAGATCGCCCTCCTCGGCGGCCGCGAAGAAGCGGGTCGCGAGCTCGTCGCGCTGCTCGCGCGAGGCCTCGAACCGGGGGCGCCGCTGCTCCACGTGGCGGCGGGCCCGTGTGGCGAGCTGGCGGGCGTTCTGCTCGCTGGTGCCGACGATCTCCGCGATCCGGTTGTAGGGCTCGTCGAACACGTCGTGCAGCAGGTACGCGGCGCGCTGCTCGGGCGACAGGCTTTCGAGCAGGACGAGCAAGGCGAGCGACAGCGAGTCCGCGATCTCGGCCCTGCGGGCGGGATCGTCGTCGGCGCTCGCCACGAGCGGCTCCGGCAGCCACTCGCCCACGTAGGTCTCGCGCCGGACCGCCGCCGAGCGGAGGTGGTCGAGCGAGAGCCGCGAGACCACCGTCGACAGGTAGGCGCGCGGCGACTCGATCCGCTTGCCGCCCTCGCGCGCCCGGTGGAGGCGGAGGAACCCCTCCTGCACCACGTCCTCCGCCTCGCTCACGCTGCCGAGCATCCGGTAGGCGATGGCGAACGCCGACCGGCGGAGCTCGTCGAACTCCTCCTCGGTCATCGCTCAGCCGAGTCCCTGCGCGAGGCCCTGCCGCCAGCTCGGATACCGGAGCTGCCAGCCGAGTTCGCGCTTCGCCTTCTCGTTCGAGGCTCCCCTCACCTCGGTCATCATGACGGTCGCCGCCTCACCGGCCGCCAGCCGACCGAGCCAGCGTGGGACACGCCTTGGTGGCTTGGCATCCAGCGCGCTCGCCAGCGCCGGCAGCCACTCCCGCACGGGCGCGGGCTCGTCGTCGACGACGTTGTAGATACCCGGCTGGCCGCGCTCGACCGCGATGGCGGTCGCCGCCGCGGCGTCTTCGATGTGGACGTGCGACCAGACGCCCGCACCGTCGCCGACGATTGGGAACCGACGCTTGCGGATCGGCGCCGCCATCTGCGCATCCGGAGCCAGGCTGATCGAGGTCCCCGGACCGTAGAAGCCGCCGTAGCGCAACACGAGACCCTCGCCCCACTCGATCGTCGTCACCGCCTCCTCCAGATGGAGGAGCGCCTCCACTACCGGCCGCAGCGGCGCCGGCGGGTTGGGATCGAGGGGATCGGCCTCGGTCTGCACCGGCCCGCCTGTGCGGGCGTATCGGAAGGCCCCAAAGCTCTGCGCCACGAAGCGCCGTGCCCCCACGGCGCGGCCGGCGGCCAGGAGATGGTCCGTCGCCTCGGTACGCAGCCGGTTGGTCATTTTTCGCCATGGAGGAGCGGTCGGGGTGCCGCGCGTCACGGATGCTCATCTTCCCGGACAGCGCCGTGAGCTGATGCACGATCACCTCGGGCTCGGCGGACGCCACCGCCTGGGCGACCGCGTCGGGGTCGAGAGCGTCGGCCACGACCGGGCGCGCTCCCAGGCTGCGCACCAGGTCCTGCTTCGACGCGCTCCTGGTCATCCCGACCACCTCGTGGCCTCGCGCCACGAGCTGCGGGACGAGCTCTCTGCCGAGAACGCCTGTGGCGCCGGCTACGAAGACCTTCATGACTGCTCCTCTCGTCTCATTGTCTCCTGAGACGAGATAGAAGCGCCGCCTGTGACAGTGCTCAGCGCTCGATGCTCAGCGCGCGCACGTCCGATAGCGGCGCGTATTCACCACCGTCCCCCGGTGCTCGTCCGGGCCACGATCATGACCCGGACCCGGCCGCGCGCAAGGCGCACGAGCCGGATTGGCGCGCGCAGCCCGCGCCCTCGCACCCTACGCACCCTCCAGCCGTTGACGTAGATCCGGGCGCTGACCCACCGACCACGCCATGGCTGCCGCAGCCCGATTCGCAGCGGCCCCCGGGGGAGCGCCGCGGCAGCGTGACGCGCGGTCGCTGCTCCCCCGCGGTCCCGACCAGCGGTGGCCCCGAGACCAGGTGGCCGACGATTCCCTGGCCCAGCCTGGAGTGGCATTCCTCGGCCGCGCAGCCGTCGACGAGACTCCGGTTACGGCGTCCCGTCCGCCGCCACGACCACGTCGAGGAAGTCGAATTCCAGCCCGCAGCGCACCGTGGGCTGCCAGCGAACGCGTCAATGTCAGCGCTGCTCACGTTTACCTACGTTCCCTAAAGCGCGGATCCGGCCCGCGGCCAATCGGACCGCGACCACCGTGGCGGCCGCTCAAGCGACCCTCAGGCCTCCAGGAGTCGATCGACACGACCACGCCCGGCGGTAGCCAGGGACCGCAATCCCTACTTTGCCCCCGTGTGACACGGACCCGAGCACCGGGCCCAGAACGCGTGCAGACACTCGGCCAGGGAGCGGTAGGTCGCCGCCACCTCCTGTGACCCCTCCGGCGCCCGCGCCTCGTCGGCGGCGCGCTGGACGAGCTGCTCCCGTAGGTAGCTCTCGCACGGCACGTAGCCCGTCCGGGCGGCGTCCTGGTAGACGCCGCGGATCGCCAGCTCGAGCAGGTTGCGCTCCAGCGGCGAGAGCCCGAACGCGTCGGCGGAGGCGTGGTGGTCGCCGATCAGCAGCGTGTGCAGGCGGACCAGGAAGGCCACCTTCGAGCCGGGCACCGCGGACACGTCCTCGACGTCCCACGGGTTCACGGTCACGCCCTCCTCCCCGCCGACGCTGACGTGCTGCGCCCCGGGCACCAGGTCGCACAGGAACCGGTAGTGGCCGGCGGAGCGGTCGATCACCGCCGCCTGGGCCCCGAGCGGCAGCGCCTGCGACAGCAGCGCCTGCACGAGGAACGTCTTGCCGCCGCCGGACTTGCCGTTGACGATCAGCGTTCCATTGTCATGCAACGGGTCGAACGGATCCAGCCGCTCCAGTGTCCGGCCCGGTCGGCGGAGCCGAGGCGCAGGCCGGAGAGCGAGCCGCAGCTCGTGCCGACCAGCGGCAGCGTGTCAGCGGCGTTGACCGTGGCGTGGCGGCGGCTCGCCTGCTCGGCGTCGCGATGCCCGCCATGCGCCCATCCGAGCCAGCACCCCTCGCGCAACGGCTGCGCACCGGGCCTTCTGCGCCGACGGCTCCTACGGAGCGCTGCTGGACCGGCCGACGACCGTCGACCTGGCGGACGCGCCGCTGGCGGTGTTCGACACGTCGAGCGTGCCGGAGGAGGTCAGCCCCGCCCTCCTGTTTGCCCTCTCCGAGCATCTGGCGGGCCACATCGAGCGCCGCCGTGAGGCGCACCTCCGGGCCGGCGCAGACAGGGAGCAGGGCATGTTTGGCGGGCGCTTCGTGCTCGTGCTCGAGGAGCTGTGGAAGCTCGTCGAGCGCCGCGCGACCGGGGCGTGGATCAACGAGCTCGCTCGCCGCGCCCGGCACCTCGGGCTGTTTCTGGTGTGCGTGACTCAGCAACGCTCGGACCTCGCCGGGCCGTGGGGGAAGGCGCTGCTCGACAACTCGACGATGCAGCTGTTCATGCGCCAGTCGCCGACGAGCTGGCGTACCTGCAGGAGGCGCTCAAGCTGACCGACGCAGAGGTGCAGCAGATCGCGCACCTCAAGACCGACAAGCGGCGGGCCGCGCAGGCGCATCTGATCAATGGCACGCGCGGGCGCGCGACGGTGTCGGTGCGGCTCGGGCCCCGGGCCTACTGGACCTGCACCTCCGACCCGATTGCGGATGTGCCCGAGCGGGAGGCGGCGCTGCGGCAGGCGGGAGAAAATCCGTGGACGGCCTTGGAGATGCTCGTGGACCGCGCCTGAGCGCTGCCTCGCATGGAAGGGGTAGCGATGGTGGCGCAGCTGGTATTGCACGGTAGGCGCAGCGGGACGTCCGTCGCGTCGCCGCGACGCGCAAGCAGAATCGGGGCCCGCCGATGCGCTAGGCGCGACGCCGCCTCTAGACGTCGTCCCGAGGCGGAAGTCGACGACGGGCGCGCGGTCGTTTCGCCCGACCCGCGTGTGCTCGATACGGCTGGCATTTCGTGAGGCCGGGGGGGTAGGATGAAGGGGAGAGACGCGTTCCCGTGGCCCGACGCCAGAGCACCTCTGCGTACGGCGACGCGGCCTTTGCCACTCAAGGCCGCAGCACCCGGGGTATGCGCGTTCCTCGTGCCCGGGATCCTCCTCCCTCGGCGCCGACGCTTCAGTCCGTTTCTAGCGTTCAACCGAAGGGAGAGCGACCATGGCAGTTGCGACTGCCGACAGCTGGATCGAGGACTTCGGCAAGGTCTCGAACGAGGATCCCGAGCTCCAGGCGCACGGGAGGTACTACTCGTGCTCGTTCCTGCTCGACATGGGCGAGCACCGGTACGTCGTTCGCGTCCATCGCGGCAAGGTCGAGGAGATCGCGGCCGATCCGGGTCCGCTCGACGAGCGCTACCAGTTCGCCATCCGCGCCAGTGCGGACACGTGGCGCAAGTTCGCGCAGCCGATCCCCGAGCCGATGTACCACGGCATCTGGGCGGCGTCGTTCCAGAAGGACATGCGGCTCGAGGGCGACATTCTGACGCTGATGCAGAACCTGCGCTGCGTCACCCGGCAGCTCGAGCTGCTACGCGAGACCGGCGTGCCGGTGTAGGCGCGGGCGAAGAGCGTGAAAGGAGACGAGAGATGGCACGGATCTCACCGGTCACCGGCCATTACGTGACGATCGATGTGCAGGGCGGCGAGTACAAGGTCTTCTTCCTTGAGCACGGCAGCGGCCGGCCGCTGGTCTGCCAGCACACCGCTGGCTGCCACAACCACCAGTGGCGCGACCTGCTCGAGGACGAGGAGATCACGAGCCGCTATCGCGTGATCGCCTATGACCTGGCGCGGCATGGAAAGTCCGATCCGCCGCTGAACCAGGAGTGGTGGAAGGAGGAGTACCGGCTCAGCGCCGACTTCTACACCGAGTTCATCGTGGCGCTCTGCGACGCCCTCGAGCTCGAGGAGCCGATCTTCATGGGCTCCTCGTTCGGCGGCAACGTCGCGCTGCAGCTGGCGCTGCGCCATCCGGACCGCTTCGCGGCGGTGATCCCGGTCGAGGCCGCCGACTACTCGCCCGGCTTCTACCTCGACTGGTGGCAGCACCCGCAGGCGAACGCGGCCCAGGTCTGCGCGAGCGGCGTCTGGGACCTGATGGCTCCGCAGTCGCCGGAGCGGGATCGCCGCCTGACGTGGTTCTACTACACGCAGGGCTCGGAGGCCTTCAAGGGCGATCTGCACTTCTACTCCGTCGATCACGATCTGCGCGACAGGCTGAGCGAGATCGACGGCGACCGCTGCCAGGTGGTGATGCTGACCGGCGATTACGACTACCTGACGACGCCCGAGGACGGCCGGCGGACGGCCTCGAAGATCAGGGGCGCCGAGTTCATCGAGATGCCGGGCATCGGCCACTTCCCGATGAGCGAGAACTACCCGCTGTTCAAGCAGTTCCTCGAGCAGGCGCTTCAGAAGATCGAAGCCCGGCTCGAGGCACGCGTGGCCTGACCTGCCTCCGCGGCGGCGCGGCGGGCGCCGGACGCGTCCGCCGCGCCCGCGTGCTAGGGGTCGCCGGGGGCGTGCCGGCGTCGCGCGTAGAAGACCTCAAAGCGGGCGTATGGATCCGAGGTCATCCACTCCCGCAGGGCGTGCACGAACCGCACCCAGTCGACGCTCCGCAGCCCCGGGCACGGGTGACCGTCCACATCGTGGTAGTAGCTGCGGCAGACCTCGCACTTGACCAGGCTCACAGCGACCTCATCGCCGGCTCGCCGCGCTGCGGCTCGGATGTCGTGACGCCGATCAACGGCCGCATTGAACATTTATCGGCCAACGCAGGCGAAACGTACATGGCCCGGCGGATGAACCGGACGCGGGTCCGGTTCGCCCCTGTGTCGAACCGACCTCGCCGGCGCCCGGCCGCCGCCAGCCGGTCGAGCACGAGACGAGCGCCGCGGCGCGGTCTGTTAGCCGGGCGCGTGCACGCGGCAAAGGTGATGGGCCGCACCGAACCCAAGGGGCGGCATCGCCGCTTGGGACGAGAGGGAGCAGCGGGCGCCGGCCGCGACCGCCTCGCATGGAACTCGATAGCGACGGCGACGCTGCTGCCTTACTTGTCCGGCGGCGGGATGTCTAGTGCCGCTCGGGTTGGGGTTGTCGGCCGGGGGGTGCGTGGGCGCGTTGGATCGAGCGGATCGTGTGCGCGCGGGCGCCCGGCCTTACTTTGGTCCACGACCCTGCCGTGCAGCGGGCCGGCGACAAGATGTTTGATGGGGTGATCCCGCTGGGGGAAGCGTTGCGGCCGCTCGATCTTTCTAGGCCGTCCACGCGAGCGTGTCGGCAGCAGCAGTGGGGGAGCCGGCCGCGGCGCATCGGTGTGAGTGAGGGCTTGACGCGCGCGAACGATCTGCTTGATGGGGGAAGTTCGTGGTGTTGGTGTGCCGGCCTGCTGGCCGGCGCTCGTTGCTGCACAGCGGAGCCGAAGCCGGGGTCAAGCGGCCAGAGCATCGGCACGCTCGCGGTTCGTTGGACGCTCAGTCCTGGGAGAGCCGCCGCTTGACGCGCGGCGCGCGGCTCCGCTACCCGACTCGCGTCGCTCGTTCGCGGGTGGCGTCAGGGCGTCGTCGCCGAGTTCGCGGAGCGTGTGGTAGCAGCGTTTGAGCAGCTTGCGTGCGAGCGCCAGGCAGGCACGGTTGCCGCCGAGCCGCTCGGCCGCCTGCAGGTAGTAGTCGCGGTCTGGCGAGCCCGGGCGGCGGGCGGCCTGCGCGGCCTCGTACAGCGCCCAGCGCAGCGCCGGCGGGCCCTGGCGGGAGAGATGCCCGGGTGAGCGGTGCCGGTCGGATTGGTAGACGGTGATGTCCATGCCGCCGTAGCGGACCGCGTCGCGGCTGTTGTCAAACCGCCCGACGTCGCCGAGCTCGGCGAGGATCGTGACCGCGCACAGCTCGCCGATCCCGTAGTGCGCTTCGATCAGCGCCTTGCAGCCGGTCTGGCGGCGCGCGTACGCGCGCAGCTGTCGATCCAGCGGGGCGATTTGCAGCTCGAGCGCGTCGATCACCGCCAGCGAGACCGCGATCTGCTGGCGGGCGGTCTCGGGCAGCGGCTGAACTCCGAGCCAGTCGCGGCCGTCGCCTTGCATCAGCCCTCGCCGCTGCGGGCAGCCGTGGTGGTAGAGCACCGCCTGGATCCGCTGCTGCCACTCCGAGTGTTGCTCGATCAGCGTGTGACGCAGCCTCACCTGGGCGCGCAGATCGAGGATGTGATCGGGCGGGATCCACGACTCCGGCAGCCGCCCGGCCAACAGCAGTTCACGGTGATGGCGGGCGTCCGCGCGGTCGGTCTTCGCGCGCTTTTTGTTCCCGCGCCGCGCCGCCGTCTCCGCCGGCTCGGCCAGATGCACCACCGCGCCGGCCGCCCGCAGCTCCTCGACCAGGAACCGCCAGCCGGTCGTCGCCTCGAGCGCGACCTCCAGCTGCTTCCCGGCGAATCGCGCCAGGAACCGGCGCACCCCAACACGGTCCGCCGGCCTCACCCGCGCGCGGCTGATCTCGCCGCTCGCCAGATCGATCCACTCGGCGGTGATCTGCGCCCGATGCTGGTCAACGCCCATCACGATCGACATCCGCCAAACCTCTTCTTTCCCTTCATCACGGCACCCGCTGGGCCGCGGACACGAGCAGCGTCGAGCCCGACCCCATCGATTACCGTGAGCCACGGTCGGTGCCTTCTGTTGAACGGCCCCGGCCGCGCGGCTCTAACCCGCGCGCGCCGTTACCCATGGCTGTTCGACACGAAGGCCCCGGCCACCTTCACGCCGCGGCCTCACACGTCGACCCGGGCCGCAAACCCGGACATGACATCTTTCCACAGATGCAGGAGCGAGGTGGGAGCCAATCGCGCGCTGGGGGACGCCTGGTCCTCGTCGTGCGACGCGAGGTCGCACGTTGTGAGTGAACTACCGACTGGGGGATCGACTGATGTGATGTTGAGCGCGTAGTTCCAGGTCGTGCTCGTTGGCCTGTCCCCACCTCGACG
>JBOGYU010000146.1:0-9841 GCA_050696935.1 Solirubrobacteraceae bacterium
GCGCCGGCGCGCGGCCCTAGAGCTGGGGCGGCCCCGTCCCGCAGGCGCAGCGTGGGCGGTAGCTCAGCTCTCGCCGCTCGGCACCGCGTGTCCGGCGGTCGAGACGGGCTGCGCGGCGGGGCTAGCCTCGGCGCCGCCGGCGCTCAGCGGCTCGATCGTCTGGGCGTCCTGGCCCCCGCCGACCGGCACGTGCCGCGGCTTTGCCGCCTCGGCGACCGGGATCGTGAGCGTCAGCACGCCGTGCCGGCAGTTGGCCTGCACGCGCTCGGAGTCGAGCGCGTCGCCGAGGAACAGTTGGCGGGCGTAGGTCCCCTGCGGCCGCTCGGCCACGAGCACCTCGTCGCCCGCTCGCGGCTCGAAGCGCCGCTCCGCCCGCACGCTCAGGGCGTTCTGCTCGACGGTCAGCTCGATCGACGCCGGCTCGACGCCCGGGAGGTCGAACTCGACGATGAACTCATCGCCGCGGCGGTAGGCGTCCATCGGGAACCCCCGCGGCGCGCGCGCCGCGGTGGACGCGAGCTGCTCGGTGAGCCGGTCGAGGTCACGAAACGGGTCAAAGCGCATGAGCATGGTGGGGCTCCTTTGTCGTCTGGCTCCCTCTGGCCCTGCCCGGCCGCGTGAGCACCGAGCAGACAGACGGCGGTGACGCGACACGCCGCTTTGCGTCACGTTAGCGCCGTAGTCATACGTCCGGCGAGGGCTTCGATCCGGTCGTTGCCCGGCGCGTCGTTTGAGGCTGGGCGGGGGGTTCGAGGCTCGGCTCGATGAGCCGCTCGCGCCGGCAGGGGCTCACGCTCCCCGCGGTCCTCGCCGCTCCGTCGCGAATCGCACCCGCTGATCCGGAGCTGACCGGTGCCAGCGCTGATCGACGGGCAAGGCGGTCGCGCCCGAACGCCGGTCAGCCACGGCCCACGGCGCCGTGGGGCCTGATCGATCCAGCCACGCGCCGCGTGACGCGGCGCCGATGACCGTGGGTATCAGTAGCGCGAGGCGAGGGGGACCTCATGGCCGGCTCTTTCCAGGCAGCGGGCGCCGACAGGAGGGACAGCCCGTCGTCATCACCGGGTGGCGCCACGCCAAGTCGTCCAGCTGGTAATGCCGGCGGTGGCGCCCGCCGCCGTGGACCTGCAAGAGGTGCTGGCAGGGGCAGCGATAGCGCTGCGCCGGCGGTGTGGCGGTGACGTTCATGGGTTGCTCCCCGGTCTCGGCGCAGCCGCCGCGCCGGCGCGCACGCTGCCGCCGTCATCGTCCCAGCGTCCGGCGTCCAACCGGGCCTGGGTCGCACGTCTGTCGGTCATCATCGCGCCGACGCGATCAGCCATCCGCCGCCGCCGCCTGCTGTCACCTCACCGACACCCAGCTCGCCGCCCGCTTCCGCGTCCCGCTCGAGCAAGCGCCCGCCAAGCGCCGCGAGCTCGACCGCGGCACACCATCACGACCAGCCCGCACTCGACAACCGCGGCCCCGGCGCCGAGCAAGCCCCCACGCCACAGACACGGCGGGCGGACGCTGACATCGGAGACGCCTGGATCCTGCGCGCTCGCGCTCGCCCGCGACGGATCCCGCACCCTTACATCGTGTGCGGCTCGCTGGGGCTCGACGCCGGCGGCGAGAGCATCCCCTGCGTCGCCGACTGGGGCGAGGACGGCGCCCTGACGCCATCCGCGACTACGCGCAGACGATCGACGCGATCGCCCGCCAGCTCGAAGACGCGCGCGCCGCGGGCGCGCCGGACACGATCCGCGTGCTGCCCGCGCGGGCCACCGAGGCAGCCTGAGCGCGGGCGCCGCCGGAATCGCGCAGCCACGCTCCTGGAGGGCTGCTGGGAGCTGTCGCGCTCGCCCGCGAAATCAGCGCGAGTTCACCGATGCCGGTAGACGATCCGGCCGCGGTTGAGGTCGTAGGGCGACACCTCGACGCGCACGCGGTCGCCCGGGAGGATGCGGATGCGGTAGCGGCGCATCTTGCCGGCCACGTGGCCCAGGACCTCGTGGCCGTTATCGAGCCGCACCCGGAACATCGCGTTCGGGAGCGCCTCGACGACCTCCCCCTCGAACTCGACCTTTTCTTCCTTGGCCAAAACTAGATGACCCGTACGTTGGTGGCCTCGGGGCCCGTCGCGGTCTCGCCCAGCCCCTACCCGACCTTCGCGCCCTCGGCGAGCGTGCGCAAGCCGTCGCGCGCGACGAGCGCGTCGCTGTCGCGAGGCGGGAAACGCTCCTAGCGGGTTTGGTGCTGCTCATCCGAACGCGGCTCGCCGTGGCTGACCTGCGTCCGGGCTTGACTGTTGCTAATGTTTCGGTATATTTCGCTACATGGCGCGCGGCAAGATTGCCCTCTCAAATCGGCCGCTGCTTCCCAGCGCCGACGATGCCGCCCTGTTCATCGACCGCGCCGGCCTCGTAGGCCGGATTGAGCGGGCACTGGCGCAGAATCTCAACGTTCTCCTGATCGGGGACTGGGGATCGGGCCGCACGTCGCTGCTGCGTCACCTCGTGTGGCTCAACAACATCACCGAGGACCCGCTGCACATGGTGTACGTCGATGGGGCACGCACGCAGTCGACGATCGGCGTCATCGAAGAGGTACGCACCGAGCTGTCCCGCCCCCGCCACATCGGCACGGCAGCGAGCGTCGCGCTGCGCAGCCTCGGGAACTTCCGTGCGGCCCCTAGCGCGTCCTCGGTCGCACTTGAGTACCTGCGTGATCTGCGAGAGGACGACCCGGCGACGATTCTGCTCGACGGGCTGCCGTCTGCCGAGGTCGGGCAGACGCTGTTCGGGGCGCTCCGTGACGAACTCTGGCAACTGCCATACACGTGGGTCCTTGCCGCGCACGTGCGTGACAAGGCCGCGTTGCTGACTCCGCCGGCGGACGCCTTCTGGGACGTCGAGCTGAGGCTAGATCCCTTCACTCCTGACGAGACCCGAAAGCTCCTTCGCGCACGCCTCGACGACGAAGCGCTCGTCGATGAGCTCGTGCACCTGGGCGACGGCAACCCACGCCACCAGATCGCGCTCGCCCGCGACGTCCTGCTCGAGGGCCGCTCGCCCAGCGACCTTCAACAGCGCCACACCGAGGAGGAAGTGAGGCTCCAGGAGGTTGGCCGCGCCGCGTACATGCTCATGCATGAAGTCCGCGCGCTCGGGCGCCCGGTCAGCGCCTCCGACGACGAGCTGCTGCGCAGGATGGGTTGGACGCGGCAGCGCACCGCACGAGTGCTTCAGCAGCTCGAAACCAACGGATTCCTCGAGAGCTATGCCGGCCTCACCGAGGGTCAGGGGCGCCCGCCGCGGCTGTTTCGCGTGCCCGGGACGGTGGACGAGTGAGCAGCCGCGCGCTCGAAAGGCTGGACGCCGTGCAGGCGTTCCTGCCGCGCCGACGATACGAGGAGCTCCCTGGCGATCACGTGCCGTTCGACGAACTCAATCGCGAAGCCGGGACGGAGCGGCGGCTTCGCCGGCTCATCCTCGCCGACGAGGGGCTGATCTTCGTCGTTGGACCGTCCGGCGCCGGTAAGTCGAGTCTCATCGCCGCGACCACCAACGGGCTGCCCGCCGACAAGTACGCGCCGATCAGTGTGCGAGTCGCCGCGCTCGATGAGGAAGTCGTCGACCCGCTGAAGATGACTCTGCACATCCTGCGGGAGGTGCGCGCGCACGCCGAGGGGCGCCAGCTCACCAAGGCGCAGCGGCGGCGCATCGAAGAGGCGGCCGCCGACAAGCGCATCGCACGGGGCGGCCACAGCCGGCTCGACGCGGGTCTGCGACTCATGCCACTACCAGGCCTCACGAACGACCTCAGAGTGTCGCTCGCGAGCTCCGCCCTCGATCGCGAGTACGGGTCCACTCTCACTGACGCGACGGAGGGCATGGTGCGACTCCGCGGGATGTTCGAGCATCACGGCCGCGTCCCCGTGTTCATCATGGAGGACACCGACGCGTGGCTGCGCGGCCCGGGCGCGCGCGATCAGGAGCCTGACGTCGCGGAGGCGTTCTTCACCAAGAACATCGCGCGGATCGCACGAGAACTCGAGATCACGCTGATCGTGGCCGCGCACGACACGTATGTCGACACCCCGGGCTATCAGCGAGCGCGCGACGTCATGGCCGGCGAGATCGCCGTGCCTCACCTGTCCAACCCCCAGCATGCGATTCGGGCGATCCTACGGCGCCGCATCGAGCGCACCGACGTCGAGACCTATGTTGAGGACGTCTTTGCCGACGAGGCGATTGTCAGGCTCGAAGCCGAATACGACCGCGGCCGCTCGATCCGCCGGCTGCTGCGCGTCGCTCACGAGGCCCTTGAGGCGGCGGGGCCCACGTTTCCGAAACGCATCACTGCCGGGCACATCCGCACGGCAGCGATTGGCGACCACCGGCCGTAGCTGTAGCGAATCTTTCTGAAACTTTGCCATGGCCCAGCCTTTGCTCGTCAGCAGCGGGCACTGGTATGAGGGGCCGGCCACGGGGGCATCCACGTGTCGCTCAACAACTCCTGATGTGAATGGACAGTCGAATGACAGCGGTTGGCCAGGTTGCTGTCAGCGAACGCCCGTTCGGCGTAGCTGGCGGCGTATCAGCGGTCGAGCGCCTCGAGCGCGGCGCGGCGGTCCTCGAGCTCGGAGCGGGCGTAGCGGCGGGTGGTCTTGACGTCGGCGTGGCCGAGCACGTCGGCGACGAGCGCGAGATCGCGGCCGTGATCGCGCACCAGCCGCGTAGCGAGCGTGTGCCGCAGCCCGTGCGCGGTCTCCCGCACGGCGGCGGCCGCCATCACCTTCGTCACGAGTTTGGTGATCGAGCGGACCGACAGCTGCTCGCCTGTGCGCGAGATCCACAGCGGCCCGCGATCGCGCGCGGGGGCGCTCGGATGGTCTTGGCGGTCGCTGAGCCACGGCCGCAGCGCGGCGCGGGCGGATCGGTTGAGCGGGACGATGCGGCGGCGGTCGCCCTTGCCGTGGCGGATCACGAGCTCGCCGGTGCGCTGCGTCAGGCGCACGTCGCCGGCGTCGAGGTCGGCCAGCTCGCCGATCCGCAGGCCGGTACGCAGCAGCAGCTCCATGATCGCCCGATCGCGGCTCGAGCCGAGGCGGTCGGTCTCGCGCTGCACGGCCCGCTGCTGCTCGGGTGAGAGTGCGCGCGGCGGCGCTGGGTCGATCGCGATGCGGGGTACGCGCGGCGCGGACAGCGCGTGCGAGTCAAGCAGCGACGTCGCCGCGGCCAAGGCGAGGTTGACCGTCGAGGGCGCCAGGCCGCGATCTATCAGGCGCCGGCGCCAGTCGCCGAGCACCGCGCGGCGGTCGTGCTCGCCGTCGCGGGCGAGGAACGTCTGGAGCTCGTCGCCGGCGTCCAGGTGGGCGACGAGCTCGCTAACCCAGCGGCGGTAGCTGGCGCGGGTGCGGGCGGCGAGCGCTTGGCGCTGTAGCCAGTGGTCGTAGTCGGCGAGGATCTGGTCGGCGGGCACGCGCGGATCTTGTCGGAACCGCCGGACGGCTGACTCGCGCTCGCGGCGGGGGCGTTGTGCGCCGCCCACGGCTTGTGGAGTTCTGAGAATGCTGTTTGTCAGCACCACCCCACAGTCCCGCGACCAGACGGCGGCACCGGCGTGTGGATTCAGACACGGCGCAGAGTGTGGGCCTTGCTGCCCTCGGGGCGCCAAATCCGGGAAGACGTCGCCGCGAGGCATACTTCCGCTTCCTCGAAAAGCAGGAGCGAGCGCGGCGACGAACGCGACTTCTCCTGGTCGTCCCTTGCGGGTGTGTGGACTGGGCCCAACGTGACACTCGCTTACACACGCGAAGCGGAACCAGCGCTTCGTCAGGACGCCCAAGACCGTCCGGATCAGCACACGACTGAAAATCGTGGTGTCCCCGGTTCGAGTCCGGGTCTCGCCATCGCGGAACATGCGATGAACGCTGGATTTGCTGCTTTCGGGTGCGAGATTTCGGCCGCTTAGCCGGCGCCGGAATGGGAAACGAAAAAGGCGACGGTCTCCCGAACGCCGTTCGGCCGGAATCCGGAGATCCAGCGCGGCGCCGGGGTTTCCGGGCCCGACCCGAACCGAAACGCACACGAAGTCCGCGTCGTGGTGTCCCTGGTTCGAGTCACAGCCCATTGGCGGGACCACAACCACGCGTTCAGCTCCACGTTGCGACCAGCGCGGCGTAGACGGCGACCTCGACCACCTTGGTCGCCGCGCCGTGCACATCGCCGGTGACGCCTCCGACAGCGCGCAGCGCGAGCGTGCCGAATGCCGCCCCGGCGACTATCGCAACCGCGACGGCCGCGCCGCCCGCGTCAGGGCCGGCGAGCGCGATGACGGATGCGGCGCCGGTGACGCCGACGGCCGTTGCGGTCGCCGTGCCCACGCGTAATAGGGCGCCGGCCCCGTCGGCGCGGGCCGGCGGCAGCACCCGCGACTGGATAACGGGCGCGCAGCGGCCGAGCACGTGCGCGCAGAACACCGCCTCGGCGAAGCGCCCGGCGTCCAAGGGCGCAAGGAGCGAGAAAGGCAGGATCAGGGCGAAGCCGATCGCCAGCCCGCCGTACGTGCCTATCCGCGGGTCGCGCATGATCTCGAGGCGACGCTCGCGGGTCGTGTGCGCGCCGAAGGCGTCGGCGACGTCGGCGAGCCCGTCCTCGTGCAGGCCGCCGGTGATGAGCACCGCGGCTAGGAGCGCGAGCGCGGTGGCGGGGGCGGCGGGGACGAGCTCGCCGGCGCCCAGGCGCACGAGCGCCACGACGCCGCCGACGAAAGCGCCGACCACCGGGAACCAGATCGCTGCGCGCGACAGGCGCCCGGCGTCGAGGTCCCCGCCGCCGACTGGCAGGCGGGTGAGGAAGCCGATCGCCGCCCGCACGATGCGTCAGGACGGACCGGCGACGCCGGCTTCGGCGAACGTCGCCATCCCTCCGTGGAGCGCGCACGCGAGCTTGAGCACCGCGAGGGCGGCCGTCGCCCCGCTCGCCTCGCCCAGGCGCATGCCCAGGTCGAGTACCGGATCCAAGTCGAGGTGGTCGAGCAGCGCGTCGTGCGCCGGCTCGGGTGAGCGGTGGCCGGCGAGCAAGCGGGGACGGAGGTCCGGCTCCACGCCGACCGCGACGGCGGCTGCGGCTGTCGCGATGACGCCGTCGCAGACGAACGCGAGCCCGTGCTCGCCGGCGCCGAGCGCCAGTCCGCAGAGCACGGCAATCTCGCCGCCACCGAGGCGCCGCAGCGCTGACAGCGGTCCCCGAAGATCGGGTCCGTGAAGAGCCAGTGCCCGCTCGACCACGGCGCGCTTGCGCTCGAGGCCCTCCGCGTCGAGCCCGGTTCCGGGCCCCACCAGGCCGGCGGGGTCCCGGCCCGTGAGCGCCGCGGCGAGGCAAGTCGCCGGCGTGGTGTTACCGATCCCCATCTCGCCGCCCACCACAACCGTGACGTCGTCGCGCGCCGCCGCCGCAGCGAGGTCACGGCCGGCGTCGACCGCGAGCGCGACCTCCGCGGCGGTCAACGCCGGCTCGACGGCGAGGTTGCGACTCGGCGCCGGCAGGCCGACGCGCACGATCGACGGGTCGTCGGGCACGGGGCCCGCGACACCGGCGTCGACGAGCTGGAGCTCCGCGCCGGTCTCGCGCGCGAGCACCGCCACCGCGCCACGGCCCGAGCAGAACGCCGCGAGCATCTGCGCCGTGACCTCCGGCGGGTACGCCGAGACCCCCTCGCCCGCCACGCCGTGGTCCGCGGCGGCGACGATGACGCGTGCGCGCACGACGGGCCGCTCCGTTCCGGTGCAGCCGGCCAGCCAGACGGCGAGATCCTCCAGCCGGCCCAGGCTGCCGGCGGGCTTGATTAGCTGCTCCTGGCGCGCAGCGGCCGCTGCGAGTGCGTCCTCGTCGAGCGGACGGATGGGAATCGCCGGCCGCGTTGAGGGAGTGTGGATGACGTCCAGGGCCATGGTCGCGGCACCCTACCGGGAACCTGGCGCGGCGCCAGTGCGCGGTGTAGGGTGCGCCTCGTCAGCGCGGCGGCGCGAGGAACCCGGTGTGAGTCCGGGACGGTCGCGCCACTGTTACCGGGGAGCAAGCCCCACTGAGCCACGGCGAGCAAGGCCGGAAGGCGGGGGGAGCGGCGATCCGGAAGTCAGGACACTCGTCCGCCGCGGCACCTTCACGACGGGACGCCGTATCCCGAGGAGGCCCCGCATGAACCACCCCGCCGCCGTCCAGCCGCTCCCGCTCCGGGAGCTTCGCCCTGCATTGCTGCTCGCGGGCTTTCTGCTGCTGGCGATCTACCTCGTGCAGTTCGACCAGGGGGCGATCTCCCAGACCGGGAGCTTCCTCCACGAGCTGGTGCACGACGGTCGCCATCTGCTCGGCGTCCCCTGCCACTAGCGGCCGGAGGCGTCAACCATGGTCTGGACCCTCGTACGCAGGGGGCTCGTCGTCGGCGTCATCGCGGGGTTGGCGGCAGGACTCTTCGCGTTCGTCTTCGGTGAGCCGCGCGTCCAGGACGCGATCGACATCGAGGAGGCCGCGTCCGCGCACGCGAGCCTCTCCTTCGTCCCGATACCGGCCCACATCAGCGACTGGGTCGTGAGCCGGCCCGAGCAGCGCGGCGGCCTGTTCCTCGCGACCGCGCTGTACGGCATCGCCGCCGGCGGGCTGTTTGCGATCGCGTTCGCAACCCTGCGGGGCCGCGGCGCACAGCGGGACGACTGGCAGCTCTCGACGCGACTGGCGGCGGCGATCTTCGTCGCGGTCGTGCTCGTCCCGTTCATCAAGTACCCCGCCAACCCACCGGCGGTCGGCAACCCCGACACGATCGGCGACCGAACGACGTACTACCTGATCCTGCTCGCCGGCTCGCTGCTCGCGATTCTGGCCGCGGCACGCATCGTCTGGTCCGTGCGCGAGGACGCTCCGCCGTGGCAGCGGCCGTTGCTGGGCGCCGGCACGTTCATCGCGGTCGCGGGTGGGCTCGCGCTCGCGCTCCCTGGCATCCAGGAGATCCCCGATGGCTTCCCCGCGTGGCTCATCTGGCAGTTCCGCCTCAGCTCCCTCGGCACGCAGGCAGTGCTGTGGGCGGCGCTCGGGATCGGCTTCGGGATCGCCTCGCACAGGGCGGCCACGCGGCCGGCACGTGCCTGAGCGGTGCGCCGGCTGCTGCTCATCCGCCACGCGCGCACCGACGCCGTTCGCAACGCGGCGTTCCCGCTCGACGAGCCGCTCGATCCCGATGGCCTCGAAGCGGCGGGCGAGCTTGCCGGCCGGCTCGGGCGCGAGGACGCGTTCTGCAGCCCCTCGCTGCGTGCGCGCGAAACCGCCGCGGCCGCTGGGCTCGATGCCGAGGTCGTGCCTGAGCTCCGCGAGTGCGACTTCGGCACGTGGGCCGGACGCACGCTCGCGGATGTCCATGCGCAGGACCCGCAGGGCGCGCTTGCCTGGATGGGCGATCCGCACGCCCGCCCGCACGGGGGCGAGACGCTCGCCGAACTGCTCGCGCGCGTCGGCGGGTGGCTGGACGCGCGCGCGCAGCTGGATGGGCGCGCGATCGCGATCACGCACGGCGGCGTCGTCAAGGCCGCCGTGGTGCACGCTCTCGGTGCTCCGGCTGCCGCGTTCTGGCGGGTGGACGCCGCGCCGCTCGCCACGACCGAGCTGCACGCTCACGACGGGCGCTGGACGCTGACGCGCGTCAACGCGCCGGTCGCAATCGCGGAGCGCGTGGGGACGGCGGCGTGAGCGCCAGCGCGCTCGCGGTCGGGTACGGCGCGGACCTGGCGCTCGGCGATCCGCGCCGCGGCCATCCGGTCGCCGGGTTCGGCCGGCTGGCGCTCATCGCCGAGCGCGCGGTGTACGCG
>JBOGYU010000147.1:0-9824 GCA_050696935.1 Solirubrobacteraceae bacterium
GGCGTAGACGCCGCGCGCGATCGCGTCGTGCATGGCCCGCGAGGCGCCGCCGCCGCGGAAGGCGCGATCCGCGACGGCGTGGTGGAACTGCGCGATCCCGGCGGGCGCGCCGCCGAGCTCGGAGAAGGCGAGGCGGCTGAGCGCGCGCAGCTCGTCCGGCATGCCTGGAGTACTACAGCGGGCCCCGGTGGTTACGGGCGTTCCACGAGCGTGGAGAGCGCGACCATGGTGCGCGTGCGCATCACCTTCGGGTCGCGCCGCAGCTGCTCGATCGTGCGCTCGAGCTCGTCGATGCCCTCCACGCGCACGCGCACGACCGCGTCCGCGTCGCCCGCCACCGTGTGCGCGGCGACCACCACGGGCAGGCCGGCGACCGAGGCGAGCAGGTCGTTCGGCGCGACGCTGTCGGCGCAGTAGAGCTCCACGAACGCCTCCAGCCGGTCGCCGACCGCCTGCGGGTCCACGATCGCCGCGTAGCCGACGATCACGCCGGTCTCGTGCAGCCGGTCCACGCGGCGCTTGACGGCCGACGCGGAGAGCCCGACCGCGGCGCCCACCTCGCCGAGCGTGGCGCGGCCGTCGCGCTCCAGGTGGTCAAGGATCTTGCGATCCAGCTGGTCCAGACGCACGGGTCTTTGCACGTTCAGCCCACTCTATGCGGTCCTGATTGCGTCGCGTGCCGCCGAGGAGTATGGGTGGCCCATGTTCGAGGAAGCCCAGCTGTACTCCCCCGTCACGGCGAACGCGGACGGCATGGTCAGCGTCGAGCTCGCCGCCGACCATCCCGGCGCGAGCGACCCGGCGTACCGCGAGCGCCGCAACCACATCGCCGCCCGCGCGGTCGCCTGGGAGCCGGGCGCCCCGATCCCGCGGATCGAGTACACCGACGCCGAGCACGAGGTGTGGCGGATCGTCTCGCGCGAGCTGGCGCCCAAGCACGAGCGGTACGCGTGCCGCGAGTTCCGCGAGGCCGCCGCCGCGCTCGCGCTGCCCAGCGACCGGATCCCGCAGCTCGACGAGGTGACGGACGGGCTCCGGCCGTTGACCGGCTTCGGCTATCACCCGGCCGCGGGCCTCGTGCCGCTGCGCCAGTTCCTCGGCGCGCTCGGCGACGGCATCTTCCACTCCACGCAGTACGTGCGCCACGACGCGATGCCGCTCTACACCCCCGAGCCCGACCTCATCCACGAGGTGATCGGGCACGGCAACCTGATGGCGGCCCCGCGCTTCGCCGCGATCAAGCGCCAGGCCGGGCTCGCCGCCCAGCGCGTGGAGACCGAGGACGCGCTCCAGTTCCTGGCCGACGTCTTCTGGTTCACGATCGAGTTCGGGGTCATGCGCGAGGACGGCGAGGTGCGCGCCTACGGGGCCGGGATCCTCTCCTCCTATGGCGAGATCGAGGAGTTCCGCGGCGCCGACCTGCGGCCGCTCGACCTGCTCGAGATGGGCACGCTGGAGTACGACATCACGAAGTACCAGCCGGTCCTGTTCTGCGCCGACGGGATGGGCGAGCTGGAAGACGTCGTCGGCGGGTTCTTCGCGGACTACGACGACGAGACCGCACCGCGGCTGAAAAGGGACGCAGGCGTGCCCGCGTGAGGAGTAGGCTCCGTGGCGTGTACCACCAGATCGACCACGACCCGATCGACCGGGGCCACCTGATCGTCGCCTCCGGCGAGCTCGACATGTCCGCCACGCCGCGGCTCTCGACGTTGCTCGCGATGGCGTGCGCGAGCCCCGGCGGCCGGCTCGTGCTCGACCTGAGCGAGGTCGCGTTCATCGACTCCACGGCGCTCGGCACCATCCTCAAGGCCGCTTCCCAGCTCGACGAGTCCGGGACGAGCCTCGCGGTGGTCGCGCCCGCGGGCCCGGTCCGGCGGCTGCTGGAGATGACGAACCTCACCCAGCGGTTCCGGATGTACGCCACGCGGGGCGCCGCCCTGCAGGCGGACAGCGCCCCCGCGTAGGGGCGCCGCCCGAATTCGCGTGCGGCTTACTCGCACTCGCAAGCTCGTGCGAGCGCCTTGATTACATCTTCTGCATCAGCCGCTGCACGACCTCGGCGATCTCGCCTGGGTGCAGCCCGGGGGAGGAGACCGCGGGCTCCTCCGGCGGGTCGGCCATGCCGCCCGCGGTCTCCGGCAGGCCGTCGATCACCTGGAGCGGCGTGCCGTCGAGCGGGTGCGTGCCCGTCCAGAGCTGGCGGATGCCCTCGAAGTCGGTCTCCGAGAACCGGTACAGCTTCCCGTGCATCCCCTTGTCGGTGAACTCGCGGGCCTCCTTGAAGTCCGCGTCCGGGATGTTCGGGATCGGCAGCATCTTCTTGACGTCGACGCCGGTCAGCTCCTCCAGCGCCTTCGCGTACGCGAGCGCGTGCACGCCGCCGCGCACGAACAGGTAGCCGAGCATCCGGCGCGCGATCGGGTGGTCGGTGGTCTCGTACACGCGGATCTTCGCCATCCGCGCCCCGTTCTCCAGGAAGAAGTTGTGGAGCAGGTCGAGCACGAGGTCGCCCGAGTTGAACACGTACTCGCCGTTCCAGCCCTGGCCGAGCGAGTTCACGGGCAGCGCGCCGAAGCCGCTGTTGATGTAGTGGTGGCGGATGCCGGCCCGGTCCTTGAGGGCGCGCAGCGGGCTGTCCGTCACGTCGTCGCCGTCCGCGGCGCCGGTGAGCAGGCCGTTGATCACCGCCGAGACCAGCTCGATGTGGCCGTACTCCTCCGTGGCGATGTTGGCGATCAGGTCGTAGAACGGCTTCGCCTTGGTGCGCCCGCGGAAGTTGAACGACTGGTACGTGTAGTTCATCAGCGTCGACATCTCGCCGAAGCGGCCGCCGAGCAGCTCCTGCACGTGCGCGGCGGCGCCGGGGTCGGGATCTGATGGGGCCGGCAGCTCCACCTGCAGGCGGTCGACTCTCAGGATCACGTCGTGCTCCCTTCACTCGATTGACAGTCGGGGCACAGGCCCCAGAACGTGACTTCCGCCTCGTCGACGCTGAACCCGCCGGTGCTCGACGGGTCCAGGCACGGGGCGGCGCCGACGACGCAGTCGATGTCCCGCGCCGCTCCGCAGCGCCGGCACACGACGTGGTGGTGGTTGTCGCCCACCCGCGTCTCGAACCGGGCGGGGCTGCCGGCGGGCTCGATGCGGCGCACCAGGCCCATCTCGGTGAGCACGCGCAGGTTGTCATAGACGGTCTGCGTGGAGAGCGAGCCCAGGCGCGCGCGGGCGTGCAGGGCGATCTCCTCGACGTCCGGATGCCCGGCGAGCTGCGACACCGCGTCCAGCACCGCCATCCGCGGCGCCGTGGCCTTCAGGCCGCGGCTGTGGAGGCGGTAGGCGAGGTCGGCGTCGGCCACGAGCGCCGGACCGTATCAACCTGGAACGGTTCCAGTTATGCCGCTTCGCGCAACGCCGCCATCTCTCTCCGCACCGCCAGCTCCTCCAGCGCCCGCCGCTCGAGCCGCTGCACGTCGGCCGGGCGCATCTCGAGCCGGCGGGCGGCCTCGCGCACGGACACCGGGTGGCGGTCGCCGTCCAACCCGAACCGCAGCTGGATCACCGTGCGCTCGCGCTCGGGGAGCGTGTGCACCACCTCGCGCACGATCTCCTCGCGCAGCACGACCTCGACCTCCTCCTCGGGCGCCGGGTCGCGGCCCGGGAGCAGCGCGCCCAGCTCGGCGTCGCCGTCGTCGCCCAGCGGGCGCTCGAGGCTCGTCACCTTGCGCGCGACGTCGCGCAGCTCCTCCACCTGGCGCGGCTCGAGCTCGGCACGCTCCGCGATCTCCTCCAGCGTGGGCGGGCGGCCCAGACTCGCGGTCAGCTCGCGCTCGGCGCCGGCGATCTTGCGCTCGCGCTGGGCGACGTTGATGGGCAGGCGGATCGTGCGCCCGCGCTCGTCCAGTGCGCGCCCGATCGCCTGGCGGATCCACAGCGTCGCGTACGTGGAGAAGCGGAAGCCCTTGCGCCAGTCGAACTTCTCGACCGCGCGGATCAGCCCCAGCATGCCCTCCTGGATGAGGTCGAGCAGGCACAGCTCGCCGAGGTTCTGGTACTTGCGCGCGATCGACACCACGAGCCGCAGGTTCGACGTCACCATGCGGTCCTTGGCCGCCAGGTCGCCGCGCTCGATCCGCTTGGCGAGGTCGAGCTCCTCGGAGGGCGTGAGCAGCGGGTGCCGGCCGGCCTCGTTGAGGAACAGCTGCAGCGCGTCGGTCGTGTAGGACGCGAGGTCGTGGGGGGAGACCGCGGTGGGCGGCGCGCCGGCGAGCCCGCAGTCGTCGCGGACCTCGATGCCCTCCTCGTCCAGCCGCGCGTGCACCGCCTGGAGCTGCTCGGGAGCGAGCTCGAGCTCCTCGGCGGCGCGCTCGACGGCGGACTCGTCGACGCAGCCGTGCTCGCGGCCCACGCGCAGCAGGCCCGCGAGCTCGGCGACGTCCCAGGGAACCGAGGCGGTCATCCGCGCGCGCGCGCCGTCCTGCGATCGCTGTGCTTGCGCAGGGCGTCGGCCAGCTCGCCCTTGCTCATGTTCGAGCGGCCCTCGATCCCCGCCTTCTTGGCGTCCTCGTACAGGTCCTCCTTGGACTTGGAGGCGTCCACGCCCCCGTACGTCTTGCCGCCGCCGCGGCGGGCGGCGGCCCCGCTGCGGGCGGCCTGCGGGTCCGACGGGCCCTTGGAGTCCTTGGGCTCCCAGTGGTCGCCCTTCTTCTCCGCGGCGTGCTTGACGGCCGCGAAGGCGGTGCGGTGGGCGCGCTCCTCGCTGTCGTACTGCTCGTGCGCGCTGTCCAGCGCCTTGGCGTAGGTGCGCTGGACCTTCTTCGGCGAGCGCTCGATCGTGCTCGGGAGGGCTTCCTTCTTCACAGGCATGTGTTCGGGATACCCGCTGCTGTCGAGAACCTGCGCTGTTTCGTTGCGGCCGGGCGCACCCCCGTGACAGCCTCCGCGCCCATGCGCATACGCCCGATCAGCGCCGCGCTCGTCGCGTTCTGCGACGTGCTCTCGTGAGCGCGTAGCGCCCCAGCAGCTCGGCCCAGTCGGCCACCCCGGCGACGAGGTGGCCGATCGGCCCGGTGTAGAGCCACGCCCGCAGCACCGCCCCTTTGTATCGTGGTGCGCTCCGTGGAGGTCGTCACCACCGTCACCGAGCTGCCCGAGTCGCGCGTGCGCGTGCAGGCCGAGGTCCCCTCGGAGGAGGTCGAGCGCCGCGTCGCGCAGACCGCCCGCCGGCTGGGACGCGGGCTGCGCGTGCCCGGCTTCCGCGCCGGCAAGGCGCCGGCCCCGGTGATCGTGCAGCGGATGGGGCGCGAGGCGGTGCTCGACGAGGCGGTGCGCGACTCGATCGCCGCCTGGTACACCGCCGCCATCGACGCCGCGCGCGTGGCCCCGGTCGGCGAGCCCGAGCTCGACCTGGGCGACCTGCCCGGCCAGGGGGAGCCGCTGCGCTTCTCGATCGAGATCGGCGTGCGCCCGAAGGCCACCCTCGGCGACTACAAGGGCCTGGAGGTCGGCCGGCGCGAGCCGGAGGTGGACGACGAGGCGATCGGCGCCGAGCTCGACCGCCTGCGCGAGCGCTCCGCGCGGCTGGACACGGTCGATCGCCCGGCGGCGCAGGGCGACTTCGTGGTCATGGACTACCGGGGCACGCTCGACGGCGAGCCGTTCGAGGGCGGCGAGGGCCGCGACCAGATGGTCGAGCTGGGCTCCGGCCGCCTGGTGCCCGGCTTCGAGGACCAGCTCGAGGGCGCGGCCACGGGCGAGGAGCGGACGGTCTCCGTGACGTTCCCGGACGACTACCCCGCCGAGCAGCTCGCCGGCCGGCAGGCGCAGTTCGCCGTCTCCGTCAAGGAGGTCAAGGCGAAGGAGCTGCCGGCGCTCGACGACGACCTGGCCGCGGAGGCGGGGTTCGACACGCTCGACGAGCTGCGCCAGGACATCCGCTCCCGGCTCGCGGAGGCCGAGATCGCCCGGATCGAGGGCGAGTTCCGCGAGGCGGCGCTCGACTCCGCAGTCAAGGCGGCCACGGTCGACGTGCCGGGCGCGCTGGTCGAGGCGCGGGCGCGCGAGCTGTGGGAGCAGATGATGCACTCGCTCTCCCACCAGGGCATCACGCGCGACGCGTACCTGCGCATCTCAGGCCGCACGGAGGAGGACATCGTCGAGGAGGGCAAGCCCGACGCCGAGCAGGCGCTGCGGCGGGAGGCCGTGCTGGCCGCGATCATCGAGGCCGAGGGCATCGAGCCGACCGACGAGGAGGTGCTCGAGGTGGTCGCTAGGGTCGCCGCAGGCGACTCCGGTGACGAGGGCGCAGCCCGAGGCAGAGCGGCGGGCGACGGGCCCCAGCGCACGTCCCCCAAGAAGCTGCTCGAGCGCCTGAAGTCCGCCGGCCGGCTGGACTCGCTCAAGGAGGACATCGCCCAGCGCAAGGCGCTCGACCTCGTCGCCGAGTCCGCGACGCCGATCGGCATCGAGCAGGCGCAGGCCCGGGACAGGCTCTGGACGCCCGGCGCCGAGGGCTCTGCTCCCGGCCGGCTCTGGACGCCGACTTCCTAGCCGAACAACCGGCCAGAACGGCCGTTCTCGATTGCTAGGCTGTCGCCGGGCTCGCCAGCCCGGACAGCAAGCAGGACTCCAGCGCCTGAAGCGAAACGAAGCGAGGACCGTGAGCCCACTGGTACCGATGGTCGTCGAGCAGACCTCCCGGGGGGAGCGTGCGTTCGACATCTATTCCCGTCTGCTGAACGAGCGGATCGTCTTCCTCGGCACGCCGGTGGACGACCAGATCGCGAACCTGATCGTCGCCCAGCTGCTGCACCTCGAGGCCGAGGATCCCGACAAGGACATCTCGCTCTACATCAACTCGCCGGGCGGATCGGTCTACTCGGGGCTGGCGATCTACGACACGATGCAGTTCATCAAGCCCGACGTGCAGACGATCTGCGTCGGGATCGCGATGTCCATGGGCGCGCTGCTGCTGGCCGGCGGCGCCAAGGGCAAGCGGATGGCGCTGCCGAACGCGAAGATCCTCATCCACCAGGTGTCCTCCGGCTTCCAGGGCCAGGCCACCGACATCGAGATCCACGCGCGCGAGGTCATCGACCTGCGGCGGCGGCTCGACGAGATCATCGCGGACCACTCCGGGCAGGACATCCAGAAGGTGCGCACCGACACCGAGCGCGACTACTTCATGAGCTCGGACGAGGCGACGCAGTACGGCATCATCGACAGGGTGATCTCAGAGCACTGAGGGAGACGGACCATGGCCCGCCCGACCGACTCCAACGAACAGCTCCTCTGCTCCTTCTGTGGCAAGTCCCAGCGGCAGGTCAAGAAGCTGATCGCGGGTCCCGGGGTCTACATCTGCGACGAGTGCATCGACCTCTGCAACGAGATCATCGACGAGGAGCTGACCGCCCCGCCGTCGTTCGACATCGACAACCTGCCCAAGCCGAGGGAGATCCACGGCGTCCTCAACGAGTACGTCGTGGGGCAGGAGCAGGCCAAGCGCACGCTCTCGGTGGCGGTCTACAACCACTACAAGCGCGTGCAGATGATGCAGGCGGAGGACTCGGACATCGAGCTGCAGAAGTCCAACATCCTGCTGCTCGGGCCGACGGGCTGCGGCAAGACGCTGCTCGCGCAGACGCTGGCGCGGATCTTGAACGTGCCGTTCGCGATCGCCGACGCGACGGCGCTGACCGAGGCCGGGTACGTGGGCGAGGACGTCGAGAACATCCTGCTCAAGCTGATCCAGGCCGCGGACTACGACGTCAAGAAGGCCGAGACCGGGATCATCTACATCGACGAGGTCGACAAGATCGCCCGCAAGGCCGACAACCCGTCGATCACGCGCGACGTGTCGGGCGAGGGCGTCCAGCAGGCGCTGCTGAAGATCCTGGAGGGGACCTCGGCCTCGGTGCCCCCGCAGGGCGGCCGCAAGCACCCGCACCAGGAGTTCCTCACGATCGACACGACGAACATCCTGTTCATCTGCGGCGGGGCGTTCGCGAACCTCGACAAGGTGATCGAGCGGCGGATTGGCCACAAGGGCGTGGGCTTCGGCGCGAACATCGAGTCCAGGACGCAGCGCGACACCGGCGCGCTGTTCGAGAAGGTGCTGCCCGAGGACCTCATGCAGTACGGGCTGATTCCGGAGTTCATCGGGCGCCTGCCGGTGAGCTCGGCCGTGCACCAGCTCTCGCGGGACGACCTGATCACGATCCTGACCGAGCCGCGCAACGCGATCGTCAAGCAGTTCCAGCGCTTCTTCGCCTTCGACGGGATCGAGCTGGTGTTCTCGGCCGACGCGCAGAAGGCGGTCGCCGACAAGGCGCTCGAGCGCGAGACCGGGGCGCGCGGCCTGCGCTCGATCATCGAGGACATCCTGCTCGACGTGCAGTTCGAGCTGCCCTCCCGGCGCGACGTCAAGAAGTGCGTCGTGACCAAGGAGACGGTGGAGCGGGGCGTCAAGCCGACGCTCGTCACCGAGGCGCCCGACGAGGGCGAGTCCCCGGCCGCGAAGTCCGCCTAGATACAGGCTCCGCCTCAGGCGCCCCTGGCCACGTCGGCCTCCGGCTCCTGCGCCTCGCCCGCGCCGGCCTGTAGCGACGGGACGGGGGAGACGGTCACGTCGTGGAGCTTCCAGTCGAGGTCGCGCAGCGCCTGGGCGGCCTCCTGCACCCGCCCGGGCAGGTCGCGCTCGTCGGCGGGCACGACCAGCGCCTCGCCCGTGAAGACGTGGCCGGCCTCTCGCAGGCGGACCTTCGCGTCCCGCACCCAGTCCATCGCCAGCAGCGCGTCCTTGGCCTGCCCGTTGAGCGGGTGCGCCTCCTTCGCGTCGTAGGTCGCGGGCCGGGCGTCCATGAGGTCCACGACGGAGCGGCGCAGGTTGCGCACGCCGTCGCGCACGATGTCCAGCGAGATGAGCACGCCGGCCACGCCGTCCGCGAACCACAGCCCGAAACCGATCCCGATCACTCCGACGCCCGCCGCCGTTCCAGGAAGCGCTCGAGCTTCACCTGGAAGGCGTTCTCGCCCATGCGGACGAACATCACGTGCTGATCGCTCTGGAGCTCCTCCGCGGCGCGCAGGCCGAGGTCGTCCAGCAGCCAGTCGCGCACCGCGGCCGGGCGCCCGCGCGCGTCGCGCAGCTCCTCGACGGGCGCGGCCCGCGCGTCGAGCTTGCGCTCCACGAGCCCGTACGCCTCCGAGCCGCGCTCGACCGCCACGGCGTCGACCGCGTCGGGCGACACGTCGCCCGGCACGCCCAGGACGAGCCGGGTGGCGGCGAACGGCCGCGTCGGCGACGCCTCCTTCTTCCACGGCGAGCGCTTGGTCAGGCCGCCCGCGACGAGGTCCAGCGCACCCTCGTGGAGCGCGCCGATCAGCTCCTCCTCGGAGCCGGTCGTGAACTCGACGTCCGCGCCGATGTCGCGCGCGAAGCCGTCGATGAGCGCGACCTCGACACCGGTCGGGCGGCCCTCGCCGGTCGAGACCCACGGCTCGTGATCGGTGACGCCGACGCGCAGGACCCCGCCGCTCACGCGGTCCAGCGTCCCCTCGGTGTCACGCGGGAACTGGCACCCCCCGAGCAGTACGGCGGCGAGGAGGACGGGCAGCAGCCGGGTGGCCACGCGATCGTCGTACCCGCATGTCAGCGCTGGAGCGCGCCGAGCTCCTCTGCGGCGGCGTCCACGACCGCGGCTCGCCACTCGGGCACAAGGCCGGCGCGGGTGCGGCGGTCGGCGAGGTCGGAGGCGTCGAGCGCCAGCTCGTGCCGGACGGCCCAGCGCAGCTCCGCCCGGCACGCCGGCACGCCGGGCGCGACC
>JBOGYU010000148.1:0-9776 GCA_050696935.1 Solirubrobacteraceae bacterium
GGCCGCCCCCGTGGGCGGCCCCGCCTGTCATCGGATGCGAACGCCGGCTATGACGAGTAGACCTCAGTCGTCATCGCGGTCGCCCACGGCCACGGCCGCGGTCGCCATCCCGGTCGCCGCCACGGCCGCCGTGCATCAACTCGTGATCCATCGTCTGCGGGTTCAGATGGTCCACGAGCCCGTGGCGGCCGGGCCTCTCGACGATCGTCCGGTACACCACCATCCCCTCCGCGAGGGCGTTGTTGGTGACGCCGTCCGAGGCGTAGACGGGGATCCCGGGGCCCGTCTTGAACAGCGGACCCGTGTACGGGTAGGCGGACCACGTGCCCGAGTTCTGCTGCGGGTCGTAGTACGCGATCTCCTTCAGGCGCGTCGGCCTGGTGAAGTCGATCACGTCCACACCGCCCGTGTACCAGGCGTTGACGAGCAGGTCGCGCTCGATGCCCATGACGGCCATCCCCATGTGCGCCGAGCAGTACTCCCCAGGCGCTGGATCGGGCCGCAGGTCACCGACGTGGAACTCGCTCAGGAAGTTGCCCTCCAGGTCGGAGAAGAACATCCGTCCCGTCTTGTGCGTCCCGGCGGGGTGCCACTCACGCGCCTGCCAGTTCGTCATCGTCGGGCAGCCGGTCCCGAAGGACTCGTCCACCCAGTTGACCACGGTTGCGTCGTTGTCGAACATCACGGAGTGGAAGAAGTCGATCGCTCCGGGGAACTGCCCGGTGCCACCGGAGCTGACCTCGTCATCGCCAATCGAGATCGGGTTCAACGTGTCCGGGATCCCGTCCGGCCCGATCTCCCACACCTGACCCTGCTCGGCGCACGCCGCCCCGGCGAGGCGATGCTCGACGTGGACGACGATGTCGTGGCAGGCCACGGCGGCCTCCTCGAGGACGCCCGGGGCGCAAAGCCCGCGCTCGCACCAGTCGTTTATGCCGTCCGGGTCACCGGGGTAGGTGATCTCCGGCTGCTGGTCGCTCTCGCGGGACGCCGCCGGGTTGTCCAGCGGAACCTCCACGACTTGGATCACGCCGTGGAGCGGGTTGGCCGGGCTCCCGGGGTCTTCGTCGTACGGGTTGGCGGTGTTCAAGTACTCCGTATCACCGCACGTGGGCCCCGGCCGCAGCGGATACGACGACACGTACACGAGCAGGTTGCCCGTCTCCTCCAGCTCGCCCGGCCACGCCGTGATGGTGTGGGCGCCGCAGTCCGTGTAGACGGCCTTGACCTGCTCGATGTTGGTGAAGGGGTTGCTCGGGTCGTCGCTCATCTCGAAGACGCGGACGCCCTCCCAGCCGATCGGGTCGTCGTGCGCCGTCCGAGGCGCTCCGCATTCGGGCGCGGCCATGGTGCGGTCCACCGCCAACAGGAGCAGGTCGGCGACGCCGTTGCCGTTCCGGTCCCAGACGATCGGGTCGGCCTGGAGCCCGTCACACGGGAAGTCCCTCACCAGCCGCGGACTGGCGGGATTCGAGATGTCGAAGATCCGGACCCCGCCCCTGGGCGTGGCGTCGCTGGCGACGTAGTACCCGACGAACGCGTGGTTGCCCCAGAACGCCAGATCCGAGTTGGTCGCGGCGTTGGGCGAGGTGAACAGCTCGTCCATCTTGAAGCTCTGGTCCGGGACGTGCGAGGCGCCCGCCGGTGCCGCCAGCACTCCGAACGTGAGCAGGACGAGGACCAAGAGCCGTAAGCCGGCGCGATTTCGATGCATCCTCTCTTCTCCTTTGCGGCGATACGCCGCGTGAATATGCGCTTCCTTGAGATCGGACCAGGGCGGGACCGCGCGCGCGGCGGCCCCGCCCGAGATCCCCTACTTGGCGGGCTTGCCCTTTGCCTTGGCCCGGCCCGGCGCGGAGGCCGCGCCGTTGCCGGCCCCGTTCCCCGGCGACGACCCGGAGAGCGAGAACTCCTGCGTCTGCGGGTTCAGGTGCGGGAGCCTGATCGCGCCGCCCGTCTCCCTCCCGCTGAAGCGGAACACGTTCAGGCCCTTCGTGATCTCCGACTCGTAGATGAAGTTGTTGTACCAGTACGAAGACCACGCGCCGCCGAGCTCGTTGACCGTCGCACCCGTCGGCGTCGTCACCTGCCCGAGCGGCGGCGGATCGGACCAGCCGAGCGTGACCGGACTCGCCGGGTCGGTGAAGTCCGTCACCCACGTGCCGGCCTGGTAGTTGCCGCTCACCAGCACGTGCCTGCCGTTGCGCAGCGGGACCGTGTTGTAGTTGTGGATCGTGCAGTTCTCGTCCGCGCCCTGTGGCCGCGGCAGAGTCCACTGACCGAGCTTCTCACCGGTCTTGGCGTCATAGAAGAACGCGCTCTTCTTCACGTCCGGATCGGTTGCCTCGCACTCGCCGAGGGCGCCGCCACCGGGCTCCCAGCCGAGGATGATCACCTCGCCGTCCCACGTGAACGCGGCGGAGTGCCAGCTGCCGTTGCAGAGCGGGTTGCCCGGCTCGTTGCAGACGCCCTCCTCCTCGATCGTGTACAGGAACTCCGGGTCCTCCAGGCTGCCGCCCGGGAAGTCGTTGTCGCCCACGTCGAAGACGTGCGACATGTCGTGGGCAGCGACGGCCATCATGTTCACGTCGCCGAGGATGACCCCGGTGTCATGGGGATTGTGGGTCGGTCCGAGCTCCTCCAGCGGCTCGTTGCGGAGGAAGCTGGCGCTCGCCGGGTCATCGAACGGGACCTCGATGATCGAGACCCACGGGCATGGTGCACCGACTGAGGTCTGGTTGTAGATGATCAGCCGGTCGTTCTCGAAGTCCGGAACGGCGGTCGCGGTGTGCGAGCCGCAGCCGAACGCGTCGGCCTCAGGCCGGTTGCTCAGCTCGACCTCGCCGATCAGCTCGGGATCCGTCAGGTCGCTGATGTCCCAGACGTGCAGCCCCTCGAAGCCCACGGGAACCGGCTCGCCGTCGCAGAACCGTCCAGCAGGAGCCGGCGAGTTCCACGTCCGCACGAGGATGTCCTCCCAGACGACGATGTCGCCCTGGTCGCCGTTGCAGCTGGCGTGGGAGATCTCCTTCGGGTTCCCCGGCGAGTTCTTGATGATCCGGAACCCGTCGTAGTTGCCGTTGAAGATCAGGTCGCCCCAGAACGCGATGTCGGAGTTGACGGTGCGCTCCGCGGGCGTCGCTCCGAAGAACGTGGCCGGATGGGAGCTGTGCCCCAGCGCGTGCATGTTCTGCGTATGCGGACGCGTGGCGTGGTCGGCTGCGGCCGACGCCGTGAGCGTCAGGAACCCGGCCGCGCAGGCGGCCAGTACGGCGAGTCGCATTGCTCCTCGCATGAAGTCCCCCTCTTTGACGGGAGGTCGCCGGAACCCTCCCCCCACGCAGCCGGCACCACATGCCGGCGGACCGTCCGGCGACTCTCCGGTTTGTTGGGCGGAAGTGTGTTACGCGAGGGCGCCGGAGTCAAGCAGCAACCGGCGAAACCGCCATGTGGAATCATGGGGCGATGGCGCGACGCCGCTATGTGTGGTTGCTGTCGCTGCCGCTCGCTGCGATCGGGTGGATCGCCGGGCACTCGCTGGCCTACGTGCTCGTCGCCCCACACGCCGGGCATCGCGAGCAGCTCCTCTCCGAGACGGGCCACGGCTACCTCGGCGTAGCGCCGCTGCTCGTCGCCTGCGCCATCACGGTGCTCTTGGCGGGGCTTGCCCTCGCGATCGGCGACGGCGTGCGCGACCGGGCGCGAGCGCGCGTCGCGGTCTGGCCGATCGCGCTCGTGCCGCCACTGGGCTTCGCCGTCCAGGAGCACCTCGAGCGCGCGATCGAGCTGAACGCCTTCCCGCTCGGCGTGGCGCTCGAGCCCACCTTCCTGGTGGGCATGGCGCTGCAACTGCCGCTCGCGGCCGTGGCGCTCCTCGTCGCGCACGCGGTACTCGCGTTCGGGCACGCGCTCGGGCGCCGGGCCTCCCTCGGGCGCGCCCTGCGGCCGTCCGCGCGAGAGCCACAGCCGCTTCCCCCCGTCCGGCACGAACCCGTGCTGAGGCGACCGCCGATCCTCGCCGGCGGGCACGGCCAGCGAGCGCCCCCCGCCCCGGCCGTCGCCTAAGGCCAACCGCGCCGCGGCGCGCCGAACCGACGGCTTCCGCGGCCGTATACCCCGGGGGAGGGATGAACCGCCTGCCATCACGCCGGGGCCGGCTCTGCTGGACGGCACTCGCGGCGACCATCGCCGCGCTTGCCGCAGCGTCGCCCGCCTCAGCGCATTCGACGCTCATCGCAACAGAGCCGTCGAGGAACGCCGTCGTCGAGCGTGCGCCCGACCGGGTGCTCCTGCGCTTCGACGAGCGCGTCGAGACCCAGCTGGGCTCGATCCGCGTGTTCGACGGCGCCGGCAGGCGCGTCGATGCCGAGCAGATCACACGGCCAGAGCCCGAGTCCGTCGCCGTCGCCGTCAAAGGGGAGCTGGCCCGCGGCACCTACACCGTCGCCTGGCGGGTGATCTCGGCCGACTCGGACCCGATCAACGGCGCCTGGGTATTCCACGTCCAGGCCCCGGGCCCGCAGCCGAGCGGAATCGCCGCGCAGGTCCTGGAGGGCACGGACTTCACCGTGTCTGCCTTCTACCTGGGCGGGCGCTTCGTCGACTTCCTGCTGCTGCTGGTCTGCGTGGGCGGTATCGCGGCGCTCGTGCTCATGCTCGGCGCGGCGTCGATGACCGTGCGGCGGCGGCTGCTGAGGGTGCTCACCGGTTTCGCCGTCGCGCTCGCGGTCGTCGCGCTGCTCGGCATCGTGTTCCAGGGCGCGGCCGCCGGCGGCCTGAGCATTGGCCAGGCGTTCTCGTGGGACGTCGTCTCGTCGGTCGCCGAGACCCGGTTCGGCCGCCTCTCGCTGGCCCGCGCCGCGCTCGCGGTGACGATTGCCGCGCTCGCGCTGCTCGTGCTGCGGGGCGACGGCCGGATGAGCCGCCCGGTGGCCGTGGTGGCGATCCTCCTCGGCCTCGGCCTCGTGGTGACGCCCGGGTTCTCGGGCCACGCGAGCGTGAGCGGCCCCATCGCGCTGATCGCGGACGCCGCCCACGTCCAGGCCGCCGCCGTGTGGGTGGGCGGCCTCGCGTTCGTCGTGGCGGCGCTCGCGCTCAGCCATGAGGATCGCTGGCCGCTGGCGGCCGCCAGCGTGCCCCGCTTCTCGACCATGGCCGTCGTGTCGGTGGCCGTGCTGGTGGTCGCGGGCACGATCAACGGCTACCTGCAGGTGCGGGCCTGGCGCGGGTTGTGGGAGACCAACTACGGCGTGCTGCTGCTGGTCAAGCTCGGTCTCGTGATCCCGCTGCTGGCCCTCGGCGCCTACAACAACCGCTACGCGGTGCCCCGCCTGCGCGCGCAGATCGCGTCAGCGATCGAGCGGCGCCGGTTCATGCGGTTCGCGAGCTCCGAGCTCGTGATCATGGCCGCGATCGTCGGCGTCACGGCCGGGCTGGTCAACGCGCCGCCGGCGCGCACCGAGGTCGCGATGCACGGGCCGTACGAGCAGGAGGTGCGGCTCGGGTCGCTCATGTCCCACGTCACCGTGATGCCGGCGATGCCGGGGGTGAACGAGATCCACCTGGAGTTCGAGGAGGGGCGGCCCGACGAGGTCCGCGTGTCGGCCTCCCTGCCGGCGCAGGAGATCGGTCCGCTGCGCTATACGGCCGAGCCCGGGATGGAGCCCGGGGCGCTCGTCGTGCAGGACGCGAACCTGTCGCTCGCCGGTGACTGGCGGCTTCGGATCGAGGCGCGGCGCGGCGAGTTCGACCTGTTCACCAAGACCATTTCCGTACCGATCGAAGAGGAGCCCTGAAAGTGAGAGTTCGCGCAGCACCCATCATCGCCGGCGCGGTAGCCGCCGTGCTCGTGGTGACGCCCGTCGCCGCGGCGCACGTCACGCTCAATCCCCGCGAGTGGGAGGCCGGCGGCTTCGCCCGCTTCGCAGTCCGCGTGCCCAACGAGCGCGACAACGCCGCCACGACAGAGGTGACGCTCCGATTCCCCGAGGAGGTCATCTCCGCCAGCTTCCAGCCGGTCGAGGGCTGGGAGCGCGAGGTCGAGATGGCAGAGCTCGACGAGCCGATCGACGACGAGGGCGAGCAGATCACCGAGAGGATCGACACGGTCACCTGGACCGGCGGTCGCATCAGGCCCGGCGAGTTCCAGGAGTTCGGCGTGTCGTTCCAGGTGCCCGAGGTGGAGCCGGGGACCGAGCTGGCGTTCCCGGCCATCCAGACCTACTCGGGCGGCGAGGTCGTGCGGTGGATCGGGCCGCCCGACGCCGACGAGCCGGCCCCGATCGTCGCGGTCCTTGAGCCCGCGCCCGAGGAGGAGGAGGCGCCGGCGACACCTGCCCCGACCCCCGAGTCGGCCGCCGGCGGCGGCTCGGGCGGCCAGGAGGAGGAGGGCGGCGGCAGCGACACGCTGTCGATCATCGCGCTGCTCGCCGGGCTCGCCGGCCTGGCCACCGGCCTCGTGGCGATATGGCGGGGCCGGCGATCCGAGACCGCCGGCCCGCGCGCGGAGGCTACGGTCCGTTGACGTAGTTGCCGGTCTCCCGGCACGGGTCCATCTCCGAGCCGTAGACGGCGATGGCCTGCACCTCACCCGGCTGCCCTCGGTGCACGTGCACGTGGAGCGGGTGGGGATTGGCCGTCGTCGTCGGCTCGGTGGTGTTGTTGAACGACGCCTCCGGCAGGGTCACGAAACGGCTCGTTCGCTGCTTGGCAAGGATCACGCAGTCGCCGTTGCCGGTGACGAGGACGTGCCGATGGTTGCCCTGCGCGGCCGCCGGCCCGCCCGGCCGATGCGTCGTCATAATTCGCGGCCGATGGCCGACCACAGCCCGATCACGGGCGAGCTGCAGCTCCAGCTCATGGGCGCGCTGTGGCGGCTCGGCAATGGGACCGTCGAGCAGGTGCGCAGCGAGCTGCCGCCGCGATATCGAGCCGCGTACACCACCATCCAGACGGTCCTCAACCGGCTCACCGGGCGCGAGCTGCTCTCGCGGCGCAAGGTCGGCAACGCGTTCGAGTACCGCCCCCGACTGTCGGAGGCCGAGTACCTGTCCCGTTCAATCGCGCGTACCCTTGCCGGCGCCTCGAGCGACGCACGGCAGGCAGCGCTCGCGCGCCTGATCGGCGGGCTCGGCGACGAGGAGCTCTCCGATCTGCAGCGGCTCGCCCGCGAGATGGAGGAGGCGCGCCGGGGGCGATGACGTTCGCGCTCGCAGCGTGCGTCGCCGCGGGCATCGTCCTGCCGCATCTGCTCGATCTGCAGCGCGTGCCGCCCCCTGACGGCCGTCGCGGTCTGGTTGGGCTCGCTCGCCCTGCGTGCGTTCACGTGCGCTCTCGCATCGTCTACCTCGTGCTGTTCCTGCCCGGCCCGAGACGTTCGAGGCGCTCACGCACTGGTGCCTGCACGCGGTGCTGCCCGCGACGCTTGACGTGTTATCAGGCGACGTTGCCGTGTGTTGCGCCTGGTGCTAGACCTACACCACGTAGGCGACATTCCCCTCCTACGTAGCCGGCGCGACGCGCCGTGCCCCTACTCCCAGGCCGGCGACGCCCGTGCCCCCTCGAGGCGTCGCTGGTCCGGGACCACCTTCCGCATGCGTTCCTACAGGTTGTAGGTGAGAGCCCGAGAGTCGGTCGGCTGACTCGGCCCTGCCCAGGACCTACACCGTCGCCGGCATGACCTACGGGCAGTGCGTGTCGGCCGTCCGCGAGGAGGTGTCCGCGGTCGCCGGCGTATCCCACGTCGACGTCGACCTGCACTCCGGGCGCCTTGCGGTCAGCGGTCAGGGCTTCGACGACCGAGGCGTAAGGGCCGCCGTCGCCGAGGCGTGCTGCCGGCCCATCCTGATCGCCCACGAGGGCTCCGAGGACACGCGGCACGCGATGGACGGGACCGCCTCACGGTCCCCTGGCGCAGCGAGCAAGGTGCTCTACGCGCGCCGGCTGAGCACGAGAACTCCTGAGCGGCAGGCATTCCGGCCTTCAAGAGGGCGACCTCCGGGCCGCCCTCTCCAGACTCTCACCAGATGCAGTGATACCCCCTGGTGGTATCTTGTCCAGCCATGGCCACCGGACGCCCGCGATCCCGAGGGACCAGGCTCCGACACGACGTCGGAGACCGGTAGAACAGGCTGCCCGTGACGGCCCTCGAGCTGTTCTTCGTCCTCCTCGCCCTGGTCGCGGGTCTCGTCGTCCTCGCCTACGCGCTGGTGCTCGCGCGGCAGGACGTACGGGTGCGGCACGCCGGCGAGCAGCCCGCCTGGCCTCGCTACCACGTCCGGTACTACACGTTCGCGCTGCTCTTCATCGCCTTCGACATGGAGATGGCGTACATGTACCCCTGGGCGGTGGTCTTCCGCGAGCTCGGCGTGTTCGCGTACGCCGAGATCGGCTTATTCCTCACCGTCCTCGGAGTGGGCATCGCCTACGCGTGGCGCGAGGGAGCGCTCGAATGGTCGTGACCGTCGGCGTACCGACGCTCGTGATCCCCGACGAGCAGACGTGGGCCGTGTCGGGCATCGATCCGGCGAGCCTGGATGCCGAGCCGACATTCGACATGTCGGCGGTCCGCCGGGTGCTCGCCCCCGAGCGCGTTCACGAGGCACTGGCCCGGCCGCTGGCCGAGATCCTGGCCGGCCTCCCGGTCGGCGTCCCCACGGAGCACCGCCCGCTTCGCTATTCCGGCGAAGCGCCGGTCGGGAGACCGGAGGCCGGACACCGGCCGGGCGGCGAAGGGCACGAAGGCCACGCGGGGCACGAAGGTCATGACCACGGAGGGCACGAAGGCCACGGCGACGACGCCGGGCATGACCACGGCGACATGATGGCGATCGTCGGCGAGCCGTCAGCCGACGGGCTCGTCATGGAGCCGATCGAGCTCCGGTTCGGGCCGATCGGGACTCCCCTGCCCGGCGGGCTGGTCTGCGACGTGACGCTCGACGGGGATGTCGTGGCCGCGGCCGAGGTGGGCACGATCCTCGGGGTAGCCGCCAACCGCGCCGTCCCCGACCCGCTCGCGCCGAAGGCGTGGGAGCTCGCTCTCGCCCTGGCCCACGAATCTGCTGCGGGCATCAGCGCGCCGCCGGTCGAGCGCTGGACGCGGCTCGCGGCCGTCGAGGTCGAGCGAGCCCTCAGCCACACCGCCTGGCTGCGTGCCTTCGCGCGCGTACTTGCCTGGCCTGACCTGACGTCGGCCGCAACCGCCGCAATCGAGCACCTGCACGAGACGCGGCTGTCAGACGCGCGCCGCGAGCTCGAGAATCTCGCCGCCCGTACGAGCTCCAGCCGGCCCCTTCGGTGGCGTACGGCCGGACGCGGCGTCGTGTCGACCGCCCGAGCCCGTGAGCTGGGGCTGCGCGGTCCCGCGGCGCGGGCCAGCGGCCTTGCCGGCGACACGCGCTCCGAGGATCCCCTGTACCGGCGACTCGGCTTCGAGCCGGTGATGCGATCCGAGGGCGATGCCCTCGCGAGGACGCTCGTGCGCGCGGCAGAGGCCGTCGCGGCCGTCGACCTGGCGGCCGCCGCGCTGGAGATCGCCGCCGGCTCGCACCCGGGCGACGCCCTTCCGCCGTCCTCGGGCGCGGTCGAAGGCCCGCGCGGCCCGCTCCGAGCCGGACAACAGGTCGACGCGCCCGGTGAGAGAGCGGCACTCGCGGCGGCCGGCGACGCGATGGTCGGATCCGAGTGGGCCGCGGCGCTGGCGATCCTGGCGTCGTTCGACCTCTCACCGTGGGTGCACCCATGAGCGACTTCACGCCGCTGGCCGTCCTGGCGGTGGC
>JBOGYU010000149.1:0-9776 GCA_050696935.1 Solirubrobacteraceae bacterium
GCGGCTGCGAGGCGCTCGGCGTCGAGCGAGGCTAGAAGGCCGTCTCGCAGCTCCTCCCGCAGTTCGCGAGCGTCGGTAGGCGCCCCATGCGGGACCTTAAGCACGGCGTGCTCCGCGGTGGCGCGCGAGGCATAGTCGAGGAGTGGATGCAGCGCCGCGAGCGCTACGGCCATCGGGTGTTGTAGGTCGGTCATTGTGTAGAGCGCGGTCTTGCGCAGCATCTGGCCGAGGCGCTCAGCGAATCGCTCGGGCCGCTGCGCGGCGGCAGCCAGCAGGCGCGCCCAGAGCGCCGCGTTGCGAGTGCCGGTGGTGACAGCATCGGCGAGGGCGTCGGGGAGGTCGTTGTCGGCCTCGAGCGCGGTCCCGAGAGCGCGCACCATCCGCTCCTCATCGTGGTGCGCCCCGCCTGAGGTCCAGATGTAGCTCGTGTCGGCGCGGATGCCGCACATTCGATCGTCGAGGCGGAACCGCACGATGTTGCGGTCGTGCTCGAGCCTCCGCCAGGCGACGTAGCTGTCCACGATCGCGTCGAGCGCGTCGACAGCGTGCCTGGGCGCCTGCTGGAGGAAAGCTGGGAACGCTTGCTCGAGCGCGTAGTGGGACATCTCGTAGTCCTGGCGCCTGGTCGAGGTCATCGGCATCAGGGTGCTTTGGCCCATCGGCGTCTTGTCCTCGGAGGCCTCGCGGTACGCGAAGGCGGCGCGGTAGACGTCGGCGACGAACGCCGGGCTGTGCGGGATCAGCGTCTCGATGTCGTTCGTCAGGCGCGGCAGCTCGCGATAGCCGCGCTGCGACATCCGAGCCGGATCGAGGACTCGGCGCAACAGCGCCTCGGACGCCTCCGGCGCCGTCGCGAACGTCTGGCGGACGGCGTCGATACCGGACTCGGCGATGGGGTCGAGGCCCGCGTCCCAGGCCCAGCGCAGGAGCTTGCGCGCCGCCGCCCCCGCCGCGGCAAGCGCGTCGCGGCCGGCGACGTCGCCGTGATCGAGCAGCGTGGCCAGGAGCGCGTGCGTCATGCCGGCGCGGCGCGGCGTGAGGCGCTCCGCGAGTTCGCCGGCGAACGCGGGCCACGGCGATCCCTCCCCCACCAGGTCGACGGCCGCGGCGAAGGCCATGAGCGCGCCGACGACGTGCTGGGCTGCGTTCTCGGCGGCCGCCGAGCCGGTGTCGAGCGCGTGGATCAGCGGGGCGAGATCGGCAGGTTCGCGGGCGCGCTCGGCTGCGACAGCCGGGCCGACCGTGCGGGCGAGTTCCCGTAGCCCTGCGACGCCCGCGAGCGCGAGCGCCTCCTCCCAGAAGGCTGCCCGCGGGGCGCCCGCATTCCACTGCTCGCGCATGTGGAATTCGATGCTCGGGCGAATCCGCAGCACGAGCGACGGGTCATCCTCGAGGAGCCGCATCAGCGATCCGGGGGCGGAGAGAAGTAGCCGTGCGACGGCGTAGTCGAAGAGGACGTTGTGGGCGAACCCGATACGCTCGCGGTTCGCCTCGCCGCTCGGCAACGTCCGCTCGACGAGCACATGGTCGTGCAGCAGCGGATGCAGCGGTGCGAGATCGACATCGCTGGCACGCAGCTCAGCCCGCGGGATCGTGAGCCGACGCCCGGCGATCATTGCCTCGCACACTCGATGCAGGAGCCGCTCGCGGCCGTCGGCCTGGGCGGGCGGGCGAAGTACACGCTCGCGCCAATACGCGCCGAGCAGCCCGACCTGTGTGTCGATCTCGCGCAGCTCCGCCTCCGGCACCCGCGCGAGGGCGAGCAGCTCAGCGAGGAGCCGCAAGTTGAACGGGACGCGAGCGAGATCACGCATCGCCTCGGGCGCCGAGGTGACGAACTCGTAGAGTTCAGGCGCCGACGGGTGAAGCTGCGCGATCTCGCTCTCCGAGAGCGCGCCGACGCGGACGTGCGCGACCGCGCGGAACTCGGGCTCAAGCCAGTCGGCGCCCGCGGGCACGCCCTCTCGCGCCGGGAACTGGCGCCGCAACACGGGGTCGTGGCGCAGGTCGAACGTCCGGATCGAGGCAACGACACGCCACCGCGGCGCGCGCTCGAGCACGCGGCGGATCGCCTCAACCAACGCACCGCGGGTGTGGTCGCTGCGGGCCGCGTCGAGGCCGTCGACGATCAGCATGCCCCGCCCACCCGGCCACGCGGCTAGCACCTCCGCGAGTTCACGATCCAGACCCAGCTCGCGCGCGAGCGCCCGCTGCGATGCCGCCTCGAGCTCCTCCACTTGGAGCGCGACGACGTCAGAGCCGGCGGCCAGTTCGCGCGTCGCGAGCTCGTGCAGGGCCCCCGACTTGCCAATGCCGGGCTCGCCGACGACGAGCACCGCGCCAGATGCGCACGCCGCCTGGAGGACGTTGGGCACCTCGCGATCGATCGTGACGCTGCCGCCAACGAGCTCGATTCGCGACAGCCCCGCCAGCTGCGCGACGATGGCCGCTGTGTGACGGCGCAGCGCCTCGACCGACAGCCGCAGCGACGGCGGCGCGTGGACCGCGATCCCCGCCCCGGCCAACGCCGCTTGCAGCCCGGCCCGGTCGATCCCGCTGCGCCGGCGGGCCAGGTCGGCGAACACCAAGCTCAGCGTGGTCCACGCGGCCGGTCCGTCGGCGGGCCTCGCGAGCACGGCCTGGCGCAGCAGCCCCTCCGCGGCGCGGGTCTCGGTTCCGCCCGCCTCGACGTCCAGCACGAGAACGTGCGTGCGTCGCAGGAGCTCTCGCAGGTCGGCCGTCTTCGGCGCAGCGCCATGCGTCGGACGCCAGGCGCGCCGCAGATGCGCCAGCAGCTTGTCCTGCACGCCCGCCTTGGCCTGCGAGAGCCGTTCGCGGCGAAACGGCGCCGTCGCTGGTTGAGTGCGCAAGGCATCGATCAGCTCCCGCAGGTCCCGGGTGACCGGCGTGCCGGTGCCGGGCCCGACAGCAAGGATGAGGACGTCAGCTGGATCGCCACGTGCTGCGTGCACGAGTTGGGTGCAGACCTTCGCGAACTCGCCGCTCGCCGACGACGTTAGCGCGAGCGTCCGCTTGGCCTGAACCTGCAACTGGATCCCGACCGACGTTGCGACCCCGAGGTCATCGAGCGCCTCGGTGGTCTCACACCAAATCTCCTCGGGGATGGCGTCCGGCGGGAGACCCGGCAGTCCGGCAGCGTGCTCCTCGCCGAGCACGGCGGCACCAAGCCACGCCGCGACGCGGGCTTGGAACGTCACGCCTCCGGCCGTCGCGTCGCCGCCGCCCCGACGGCGAGTCGCGGACGACGCGGAGGCGCGGCGGGATCGTTCGGGTGAGGGCGTCGAAGCCATCCGGGCGGCACGGATTCTTACGCGCAGCCCTGTCGCGCTCTCAGGTCGGAACGGCCGGCATCTCCCCGTCGCATCGAGCCCCATTTGGCAAGGACGCCGAACGAGGCGCGCCGGCGATGCGTTCGGCTCTCTCGTCAACGTCCGAATTCGGCTCGGCATGGCCGCGCCTCTCCCGTCGTTCTCAACCGGCTTGCAGTCGCCTCGAGCGCACGGCAAGGTGAGGCGTTATGTCTGACGACGGCGAGGTCCGCACCGGCGCCAGCGGGCGCGACTACACGGTCAGGACATCGGCGAAGGGGATCGACTATGTGCGTGGCGTGCTGCGGGAGCGCGCAACGGTCACGACCCAAGCGGTCTTCTGGAAGATCCCCCGCAGCAGCGGCCACAGCGATCTTTCGTTGAACCTCGGCCGCTATCGCCGCCGAAGCGGTGAGCTGCGGCCGATCCGAGACAGCCCGAAGAGCGAGTTGACGCTCGACTCGGAGGAACTCACCGCCCTCGTCGAGTTCGTCGCGGATAACGTCGAGCCGCTCGCGACCGGGGCGCGCCGCTATCTCGTCCTCGACGGCAGCGACGAGCGGCGGCTCGACATCGTCCGCCAGGTTCTCGACGATCCCGACCGAGAGCAACTCCTCGACGTCCTCATGCGGGAGCGGCTCGTGCCCGACGATCTCCGTCGAGGTCTCGAGCATCGGGCGCGATGTGCGGCCGTCGACGAGTTCGCCTCGCTACTGTCCGGCAACCATCCGGAGTCCGTGTGGCAGCGGTGGTTCGAGCACAACGATTGGGTTCTCGGCTCGGACTTCGTCCGCGTCGTCGACGAGCGGCCGATCGACGTCGGTCACATCGCGGATTACCTGATGGAGGGCTTCGACGGGTTCCTCGACGTGGTCGAGATCAAGCGCCCGGGCGGCGGCCTGCGGTTCTGGGCGCCATCGCGCGACCACGGGAACCCGATCCCGCACACCGATCTCATCAAGGCGATTACGCAGGCGCACCGCTACCTCTACGAAATCGAGCAGGAGGCCAACAGCCTGAAGTTCGTCGAGCGCGTCGGTTTCCGTGCGATCAAGCCGCGCTGCACTCTCGTCTTCGGGCGCTCGGCCGACTGGGATGACGATGAACGCCGCGCGTACCGCATTCTCAACGGCGGGTACCACAGCCTCTCCGTCCTCACCTATGACCACGTCCTTACGCGCGCGCGCCGCATGCTGGGTCTCCCTGCAGCAGCCCCGGCGCGCTAGCGTCGCCCCGGCTGTGTACCGAGAAGCAGCGCCGACAGCGTGGTGGTCGCCTTGCCCGCGATCCGTGGGCTGGTTGCCCGCCACCAGGGAGCGGTCCGGGCCTCGCGATTCTCATACTGCGCTGATACTGCACGCGGGGGCTAGAAACGCCGAAAGCCGGTCGCAGACGACGAGCCGGGAGCGGGTCTATGGCGCAAAGAAACCGCTGCAAACGCTTGACAAGATGCTGCACCGTGTCGGCGAGGCCGCGCCGACGCGATCCTCTTACGAGTGAAGTGCTCTACCAGCTGAGCTACGTCGGCGTGGATCGCAAGGGTAGCGCCGGCGCGGGCCTCACCCGGCCCCGGAAAGCGGCGTCGGGTGGCGTGGCTCGTAGAGCCCGAGCTCGCCTCCCCCCGGCACCGCCAGGTACGTCATCAGCCCGAAGCCCTCGTCGCTGATCGGGCGCGTGAACTCGACGCCCCGCGCCTCGAGCGAGGCGACCGTCGCGTGGATGTCGTCGCACATGAGGTAGAGCTCGTGGCGGCCGGACTCGTCCGCCGGGTGGGCGGCCAGCTCGGCCGGTGGCAGGGCGAAGATGAGCCAGCCTCCGCCCGCGTCGACCGACGGCAACTCCAAGACGTCGCGGAAGAACGCGCGAATCCCGTCGGCGTCGGACCCGAAGACGATGGCGTGGACCCCGGTGATCATGGCGCCGGCGCGAAGCATGCCACGCCGGCCTCGTAGTACATCCGCCGAGACCTAGACGGAGTTCGTTGTGCTGCTTTCCGGGCGCACTTACGCTCGATGCCAATCGGGCGGCGTGGATGCCGCCCACCCCAGACCTGGAGCGACGACGGACCACATGACGCGGCGGCCAAGGACGGTCTCCGGCTCGGCGGCGCCGGGCTTTCTCGGCGTGCCGCTGGTGCCCACGGTACTGCTCGCGGACGCCGACGAATCGGCTCGCGCGATGGTGCGCGACGCCCTGCTCGAGGGCACTGGCCCCTGCGACCTGCGAGTCGTCGCCGATGCCAAAAAGCTCGACGACTACCTGCACCGCAGGAACGCCTTCGAGGACCTGGTGAGCTCGCCGCGGCCGGCGCTGATCGTGCTCGATTACGACCTCCCGCGCGACGGCGCGCTCGATGCCGTCCGGGCCATGAAGTCAAATGACGGCTTGCGCCGCATCCCGGTCGTGGTCTTGGCGAGCCGTCTCGAGCCAGAGCAGGTCGCCGCCGCCTATGACGCCGGGGCCAACACGCTGATCGCCAAGCCCGTCACCTTCCTCGCCCTCGTCAAGCTCATGAAGGTCTTCACCGCCTACTGGCTCGACGCGGCAACGCTCCCGCCGGAGGCCGCGTGACCGCGCTCCCCGACAAGGTCACGGTGCTCGTCGTGCAGCCGACCGAGGAGCGCCACGCGCCGATCCGGGAGGCGTTGCGCGGCATCGCCCGCCCGAAGTACGAGATCCACTGGGTGACGACGCCCGAAGCCGCCCTCGCGGCCCTCGACGAGCACCCGCACGACGCCTTCCTCGTCGATCACGACCTGCAGACGACGACGACCGGGCTCGAGATCGCAGAGAGGATCCTCGAGCACGCCCCCCACGCCCCCGTGGTCCTCCTCGACGCCGAGCCCGACCGCGACACGGACCTCAAGGCCGCGGAGGCCGGCGTGGCGGAGTACCTCACCAGCCACGAGAACCTCGAGCGGGCGCTGCGCTTCGCCGTCACCCACCAGGCGGCGCTCGCCAAGCTCGCCGAGTCCGAGCAGCGCCACGCGCTCGCCATGCAGGGCGCCAACGACGGCCTGTGGGACTGGGACGTGCGCGCCGACCGCCTCTACTTCTCCCCCCGTTGGAAGGCGATGCTCGGCTACACGGAGCCGGAGATGGGCGACGCGCCGGGAGAGTGGCTCGGTCGCGTGCACCCCGACGACCGCGCGGCCGTCACGCAGGCGCTGGAGTCGCACCTCTCCGGCGCCAGCCACCACTTCGAGCAGGAGTACCGCATCCAGCACCGCGACGGCTCCTACCGCTGGATGCTCGCGCGCGGGATGGCGGTCAGGGACTCGCACCAGCGCGCGACCCGCGTCGTCGGCAGCCAGACCGACGTGACCGACCGCAAGCACGCCGAGCAGCGCCTCCAGCACGACGCCCTGCACGACGCGCTCACCGGCCTGCCCAACCGCGTCCTGTTCCTGGACCGGCTCGACCAGGCGATCCGGCGCGCCCAGCGCGCCCACCCCGACGCCTGCGCCGCCGTCCTGTTCCTGGACCTCGACCGCTTCAAGCTCGTCAACGACTCGCTCGGCCACCACGTCGGGGACGAGCTGCTGAAGGCCGTCGCCCGCCGGCTGGCCTCCACCCTCAGGCCTCCGGACACGGTCGCACGGCTGGGCGGCGACGAGTTCACGATCCTGCTCGACGGCGTGTCGGACGCCCACGAGGCGAGCGCGATCGCCGAGCGGGTCCAGCAGACGCTCCGCACCCCCTTCCTGATCGACGAGCGCGAGCTGCACGTGGACGCGTCGATCGGGATCGCGATCGCCGACGCGGACGCCGCGCCGGAGACCGTCCTCAGGGACGCGGACGTCGCGATGTACCGCGCCAAGGCCGACGGCAAGGGCCGCCACGCGGTGTTCGACGGCCACATGCACGAGCAGGTGATGCGCCGGCTGGACATGGAGACGGAGCTGCGGCGGGCGATCGAGGAGCGCAGCCTGGAGGTCGTCTACCAGCCGATCGTGCAGGCGGCGACCGGGCGGATCGCCGGCTTCGAGGCGCTGTGCCGCTGGCCGGACGGCGGCGACGGCTTCGTCGAGCCGTCCGACTTCGTGCCGATCGCCGAGGAGACCGGCCTGATCGTGCCGCTCGGGCGCTGGGTGCTGCGCGCCGCCTGCGCCCAGCTCGCGGCCTGGCGCGCGCTCCCGACCGGCGCCGGGCTCACCGTCGGCGTCAACGTCTCGCACCGCCAGCTGACCGATCCGGCGTTCGCCGACATCCTCCAGGAGGCGCTCGACGAGACCGGCCTGGACCCGCGCGCCCTACGGCTGGAGGTCAAGGAGCACGACCTCTCGCGCGAGCCGGAGGCGGTCCCGCGCGCGCTCGCTCAGGCCCTGCAACAGCACGGCGTCCGCTCCCACATCGACGACTTCGGGACCGGCGCCTCGTCGCTGCGCCTGCTGCACGGCTTCCCGGGCGACGCGGTGAAGGTCCACCGCGCGCTGGTGATCGGGATGGGCCGGGAGGCGGGGGCGTTCGAGATCGTCAAGGCGCTCGTCGGCCTCGCCCACAACCTCGGACTCGAGGTGATCGCCGAGGGCGTGGAGACGGCCACCCAGCTCGACCACCTGAAGCTCCTGGGCTGCGAGTTCGCCCAGGGCTTCCACGTGAGCGCCCCACTGCGCCCGGCGGAGGCGACGGCCCTACTCCAGGACGCCTCCGCCGAGCCTGTCGCGAATCAGTAGCCGCGGCGAGCGGGCGGCTTCTGCTCCTGCTCGCGGGAGAAGCGGCCCTCCTGCTCGGCGCGCTCGTAGTCGGGATCCTCGGAGCGGCGCGGCTCGCCCGCCGACGTGTCGGCGAACTTCTCGCGCTCGTCGTCCGCGATCAGCTGGTCGTCGGCCATCCCGCGCTCGTGCGTGGCGGCGCGCTCCTGGTGCAGCTCGGCCTCGGCGCGCTCGCGCTTGGCCTCCTGCTCGGCCATGCGGGCCTTGTGCTCGGCGCGTTCGGCCTGCTCGGCGCGCTGGTCGGCCTCGGCACGATGCTCGCCGGCGACGTGCTCGCGGCGCTGCTCGAGCTCCTTCTCGCGGCTGCGTACCTGCGCCTTGTGACGAGCACGCGGCAGCACGAACGCGAACAGCGCGATCAGGATCAGAGCAATCACGACGATCGCGATGATCAATCCGGTGGACATGAAGCCTCCTTCTCTCCTCCAGACGGGGTTGCCCACAGCCTTCCCGCAACACTTCCTTCCCATGCCCCCGACGTTCGACCTGCAATCGCACTCCAACCACTCCGACGGCGCCCTGCCGGCCGCCGACGTGGTCGCGCACGCGGCCGCCGCGGGCGTCCGGCTGCTCGCGCTCACCGACCACGACACGGTCGACGGCGTCGCCGAGGCCCGCGCCGCGGCGGCCAAGCACGGGATCGCCTTGTCCCCCGCCGCCGAGCTGTCGGCCGTGCACGGCACCCACGAGGACCTGCACATCCTCGGCTACGAGATCGACGTCGAGGACCCCGACCTGCTCGCCTGCCTGCACGACTTCCGCGCCGACCGGTCGCGCCGGATCGAGGCGATGGCCGCGCGCCTGGGCGAGCTGGGGTTCCAGCTCGACGACGCACCGCTGCAGGCCCGCCGCGCCGCCGGCAAGCCGATCGGGCGCCCCCACCTGGCGGACGCCGTGCTCGAGCACCCGGCGAACGCCGCGCGGCTGCTGGCCGAGGGGATCGACGGCCGCGACGCCCTGTTCCCGCCGTACCTGGTCCCGGGCGCGGCCGCCTACGTGGCCCGCAGCCGCCCGACCGTCCCGCAGGCGATCGAGGTGATCCACGCCGCCGGCGGCGTCGCCGTGTGGGCGCACCCGTTCTGGGACCTCGACCGGGTCGGCGAGGCGCTGGCCACGCTCGACGCCTTCGCGGCGGCGGGGCTCGACGGCGTGGAGTGCTTCTACGCCGCCCACGGCCCCGAGGAGACCCGCATCCTGCACGCCGCCGCCCGCGAGCGCGGCCTGCTCGCGACGGGCTCGGCCGACTTCCACGGGCCCGGGCACGAGCGCTTCAACGCGTTCCGGGCGTTCGAGCTGCACGGGCTCGAGCCGGCGCTGGGACCGATCGGCGGTCAGCTCTCGAGCCGGTAGGCGAGCGCCTCGAGCGCCAGCTCCTCGCTGACGTTGAGCGCGAGCCGGGCGCGCGTGTCGTCCACCAGCTCCACCCCGGCGAGCCCGTCGCGGCCGTCCTGCTGGAGGGCGTCGAGGCGGTCGCTGTGGTGCACCAACTCGGGCGCGCCGGCGGCGATGCACGCGAGGTCGCGGAACCACAGGCCGACGAGCTGGAGCGCGTGGTCGAGCGTGCCGGTCTTCGCCCGCCGCTCGGCGCGGCGGGCGCGCTCCTCGTACTCCGTCTGGCGCCGGCGGTGCTCCTTGCGGGGGAGGTAGGACAGCTCGTCCGCGAGCGCCGCCTCGACCTCCTCGCGGGCGCGCGCCCCCGCGGCGCGGGCCTGCTCGAGCAGCGGCTTCCAGG
>JBOGYU010000150.1:0-9764 GCA_050696935.1 Solirubrobacteraceae bacterium
GCACCCACCGGCCCGGTGACGCGTCGGCCGCCACCGCCGCGAGGACCGGCTCGCCGAGCCGGACGATCCTCCCGTCGACGCGGACGACCAGGGCGGTTGCGCGGATCGGCCCGAGCGCCGGCCCGCCCGCGAACGCCACGGTCACCGGGTCGCCGCCGAAGTCGTGCGCCTCGCCCCACCACCACACCGGCGGGAAGCCCTTGCCCCAGTTGCGCTCGGCATACGCCGTGGCGCCCTCGAGGTCCCAGCCCATGACCGAGCCGTGGGCGCGCGCACGCAGCACGTGCGGCAGCCAGTACTGGCGCAGGCCCGGCAGCCGCCCCGCCGGGCCGGTCCCGGGCCACCGGCGCGGCCAGCGGACAGCGTCGGTCAACTCCGCCTGCACCCGCACGTCCTCGCCGAGGTCGACCCGCACCCGCTCGGGATCCCCGGCGAACGCGGGGCCGATCCGGACGCCGCGCCCGTCGACCTGCGGCCCGTCGAGGATCGCCGAGCGCCACACGCGCCCGGGGTGGAGCCCCACGCCCGCGACCGCCCAACCCGGGCAGACCCCGCAGAGGACGATCGCGACCCGCCCGTCGGGCCAGGTGAAGCGCCAGAACCAGCCATCGAGCGCCGGACGGCGCATGACCGCAAGTCTGGCAGGGGCTACGGCCCCGGGCGCGCGGCCTTCGCGTTCGCCTCCAGCCACGCGCGGACGAAGCCGTCGAGGTCGCCGTCGAGCACCCGCTCGGCGCTGCCGACCTCGAACTCGGTCCGGTGGTCCTTGACCATCGTGTACGGGTGCAGGACGTACGAGCGGATCTGCGAGCCGAAGTTGACGTCCTGCGCCTCGCCGCGCTCGCGCGCGATCTCCTCCTGGCGCTCGCGCTCGGCGCGCTCGACCAGCTTGGAGCGCAGCATCGCCATCGCGGTGGCCTTGTTGGCCCCCTGCGAGCGCTCGTTCTGGCATTGCACCACCACGCCGGTCGGCTTGTGGGTGATGCGCACCGCCGAGTCGGTCTTGTTGACGTGCTGGCCGCCGGCGCCGGACGCCCGATAGGTGTCGATCTGGAGGTCGTCGTCCTCGATCTGGAGGTCGCCGGCGTCCTCGACCACCGGTGCCACCTCGACCCCCGCGAAGCTCGTCTGCCGGCGATTGGCGGCGTCGAATGGAGACAACCGGACGAGCCGGTGCACGCCCTTCTCCGCGCTGTAGAGGCCGTAGGCGTTGTCGCCCTCGACGCGGAAGGTGGCGGACTTGATGCCGGCCTCCTCGCCTGCGCTCGCCTCGAGCAGCTCGACCTTGAAGCCGCGGCGCTCGGCCCACCGCATCATCATCCGCAGCACCATCTCCGCCCAGTCCTGGGCGTCGGTCCCGCCCGCGCCGGCGTTGACCGTCACGAGCGCGTCCCCGCCGTCGTAGCGGCCGCTGAACAGCCGCTGCTCCTCCAGGGCGGCGAGGCGCTCCTCCACCGAGGCGAGCGTCTCCTCCATCTCGGCGGCGAGCTCGGGATCCTCGTCGGCCAGCTCGACCAGCCCGTCGAGGTCGGCGGCGTCGGCCTCGAGCCGCTGGAACATATCCAGCCGGCGCTGCAGGCGCGCGTGCTCGGCCCCCATCCGCCCGGCCTTCTCGGGCTCGTCCCAGAAGCCCGGAATGCCCATCTGCGCCTCGAGCGCGGCGATGCGCTCGCTCAGCCCGGCGGGGTCAAAGGTAGTCCGAGAGCAGGGACAGCTGCTCGCGGATGGCGGCCAGGCGCTGGGGCGTGGGCTGGGAGGCGGAGGGCGCGGCCATGACGCATTCGAGGCTAGCGCACCGGGGCGGCGGTTCGGGCGCCGACCGGACGGCTTCACCGCAAAGCGGTGCGTGCCGATCACACGATCTATGAGGCGAGGTCTGAAGAGGGTCGCGGCCGGGCTGCGCGACACGCTGCCGCAGGGCCGGCTGCTCCCCGACGGGCTGTGGCGGCGGCGCCAGCGCGGCCTGGTGCTGCTGCTGTGGCTGCACGTGCCCGCCTTGGGCGCCTTCGGCATGGCGCGCGGCTACGGCTGGCATTCGATGCTCGACGTGCTGCCGATCGCCGCCACCGCGGTCATCGCCGCCGCCCCGCAGGTGCCGCGCCGGGCCCGCGCGATCGCGATCTCGCTCGGGCTCGTGACCTGCTCCGCCGTGCTCGTGCACCAGTGGGACGGGCGGATCGAGGGCCATTTCCACTTCTTCGTGGTCGTCTCGCTGATGATGCTCTTCCAGGACTGGGTGCCGTTCCTGATCGCGGTCGGCTACGTCGTGGTGCACCACGGGCTGCTCGGGGCGGTGGCGGCGGGGTCGGTGTTCGACCACCCCAGCGGGATGCAGAAGCCGTGGCTGTGGGCGCTCATCCACGGCGGCTTCATCCTCGCCGCCTCGCTCGCGAACATGATCTCCTGGCGCGCCAGCGAGGCAGCTCGTGCGCGACCCGCTCACCCGGCTGGCCACGCGCGTGGTGCTGCTCGACCGCCTGCGCTGCGCGCTCGAGGACCCCGGGCGCGACGACGAGCTGGTCGCCGCCATCTTCTTCGACCTCGACCGGTTCAAGCTCGTCAACGACTCGCTCGGCCACGACGCCGGCGACCGGCTGCTCGTCCTCGTCGCCGAGCGCCTGCGCCAGAGCGTGCGGGAGGACGACGCCGCGTTCCGGTTCGGCGGCGACGAGTTCATCGTGCTCTGCAGCGGGGTGCCCGACGCCGGCGCGGCGCTCGCCATCGCCGACCGGATCGCCGCCGCCCTGCGCGACCCCTACATCCTCAACGGGCGCTCGTTCGTCGTCACCGTGTCGGTCGGGATCGCGGTCAGCCGCCCCGGGGAGTGCACCGCCGAGGATCTCCTGCGCGACGCCGACGCCGCCATGTACCGCGCCAAGGAGCTCGGCAAGGACCGCTGCGAGCTGTTCGATGCCGCGCTGCGGGCACGCGCGGTCGAGCGGCTCGAGCTGGAGGCCGGCCTGCGCCGCGCGCTCGACCAAGACGAGCTCGAGGTCCACTACCAGCCCGAGGTGTCGCTGGCGACCGGGCGCGTGGAGGCGGTCGAGGCGCTGGTCCGCTGGCGCCACCCGGAGCGCGGCCTCGTGCCGCCCGGCGAGTTCATCGGCGTGGCGGAGGACACCGGGCTGATCGTGCCGATCGGCGCCGCCGTGCTGCGCACCGCCTGCCGCCAGGCCGCGACGTGGCGCGGAGACGAGCCGCTGACGGTGCGGGTCAACATCTCCGCCCGCCAGCTCGCCGACCCCGCGCTGCCCGACGCGATTTCGGTCGTGCTGGCCGAGACCGCCACCCGGCCGCAGGACCTGTGCCTCGAGATCACCGAGAGTGGGCTGATGACCGACATGGAGACCAACGCGGCGGCGCTTGCGCGGATCCGCACGCTCGGCGTCCGCATCGCGCTCGACGCGAGGCGAGGCGCAGCCGAGCCGGTGACGAGGGCCGAAGGCCCGAGGCAGAGGGACCGGCTACTCCTCGCTGAACTACCTGCTCCGGTTCGAGGTCGACGTGCTGAAGATCGACCGCTCGTTCGTCCAGCGCCTTGGCCAGCGGCCGGCCGACGACGCGATCGTCGAGGCGATCGTGATGATGGCCCACGCGATCGGCCTGCGCGTGACGGCCGAGGGCGTCGAGACGCCGGCCCAGCTGGCGCGCGTGCGCGAGCTGGGCTGCGAGGCGGTGCAGGGCTTCCTGTTCGCCCGCCCGGGCCCGCCGGCGGCGATCGAGCCCCTGCTCGGCCCGCCTGCGCTCGCCCTTACGGGTTGAACACGATCTTGACCGCGCCGTCCTGCTTCTTCTGGAAGGCCTCGTAGGCCTGCGGCGCGTCGCTCAGCGGCAGCCGGTGCGTCGCGAAGTCGTCCACGCCCAGCGGGTCGCCGTCGAGCAGCAGCGGCATGATGTCGTCGACCCAGCGCTTCACGTTCGCCTGGCCCATCCGGAGCTGGATCTGCTTGTCGAACAGCGTGAGCATCGGCAGCGGGTCGGCCTGGCCGCCGTAGACGCCGATCAGGGAGATCGTGCCGCCGCGGCGGACGACGTCGATCGCCAGGTGGAAGGCGGAGAGCCGGTCGACGCCCGCGCGCTCCATCACCTTCGCCGCGATCGCGTTCGGCAGCAGCCCCGTCATCTGGTGCGCGAGCTTGGCGATGGGCGCGCCGTGCGCCTCCATGCCGACCGCGTCGATCACCGAGTCCGGCCCGCGGCCGTCGGTGCGCTCCCGGATCTCGCCGGCCAGGTCGTCGTGCGCGGTGAAGTCGAGCACCTCGACGCCGCGGGCGCGGGCGCGCTCGAGCCGCTCCGGCACGAGGTCGACGCCGATCACGCGGTGCCCGCGGTGGAGGGCAATTCGTGCCGACATGTCGCCGATCGGGCCGAGCCCGAGGACGGCGACCGTGCCGCCGTCGGGTATCGCGGCGTACTCGACCGCCTGCCAGGCAGTCGGGAGCACGTCCGAGAGGTAGAGGAACCGGTCGTCGGGAGGCCCCTCGGGCACCTTGATCGGCCCGAACTGGGCCTGCGGCACGCGCAGGAGCTCGGCCTGGCCGCCCGGCACCTCGCCGTAGAGCTTGGTGTAGCCGAACAGCGCCGCCCCCATCCCCTGCTCGCGGACCTGGGTGGTCTCGCACTGGGTGTGCAGGCCCTGGCTGCACATGAAGCAGCTCCCGCAGGCGATCTGGAATGGCATCACGACCCGGTCGCCGGGCGCGATTTTGGTGACCTCGCCGCCGACCTCCTCGACGATGCCCATCGGCTCGTGGCCGAGAATGTCGCCCTCGCCCATGAACGCCCCCATCACCTCGTAGAGGTGCAGGTCCGAGCCGCACAGGCCCGTGCTCGTGATGCGGACGATCGCGTCGGTGGGGTGCTGGATCGTCGGGTCGGGGACGTCGTCGACGCGGACGTCGCGCCTGCCGTGCCAGGTGACTGCCTTCATGAGACCGGGGCTTCCCGGTCTCAGGCCCCGTGACACTTCTTGAACTTCTTGCCGCTCCCGCACCAGCACGGGTCGTTGCGGCCGAGCTGCTCGTTCTCGTCGACCCGCCGCTGCTGGATCACCTGCGCGGGCTCCTCCTCCTCGACGCCGTAGCCGTCGCCGCCGTAGACGCTCGGCTGGTCGTCCGGCGTGCCGCCGGAGTACTGTAGCGCGGCGGCGCCGCCGGCGGCGTGCGGCTGCTGCGGCACGCCGTTCTCGCCCCGGACCTGGACCTCGACGTTGTAGATCATCCGCGCGAAGTCCGACCAGATGGTGTGCATCAGGTCCTGGAAGAGCGTGAAGGCCTCGTTCTTGTAGGCGACGATCGGCTCGATCTGGGCGAACCCGCGCAGGTGGATGCCCTCGCGCAGGTAGTCCATGTCGTACAGGTGCTCGCGCCAGCGGTTGTCGATCGTCTGGAGCAGCAGGTAGCGCTCGAGCGCGCGCATCAGCTCGGCGCCGAGCTCCTCCTCGCGTTCGTCGTACAGCTTGTGCGCGTCCTCCGCGAGGATCCGCTTGAGCTCCTCGCGGTCGACGGTCTGGCGATCGATGTCCTGCGGCCCGAAGTCGACCTGGAACATCTGGTCGAGCTGCGCCCACAGCGCCTCGAGGTCCCACTCCTCGATGTAGTCGCCGGGCGTGTACTCGTCGACCAGCTTGGCGATCACGTCGGCGATCGCGTCGCGCGCCACCGGGCCCATGTCGCGGCCCTCGAGCACCTCGTCGCGGTAGCGGTAGACGATCTCCCGCTGCTGGTTCATCACGTCGTCGTACTCGAGCACGCGCTTGCGGATGAGGAAGTTCTGCTCCTCGACCTTGCGCTGGGCGCTCTCGATCTGCTTCGAGAGCATCTTGGCCTCGATCGGCTCCTCCTCGCCCTCCTCGGTGACGGGCCCGAGCCGGTCGAGGATGCGGTAGATGCGGTCGCCGGCGAAGAGGCGGACGAGGTCGTCCTCGGCGGACAGGAAGAACAAGGACTCGCCGGGGTCGCCCTGGCGGCCGGAGCGGCCGCGCAGCTGGTTGTCGATCCGGCGGGACTCGTGGCGCTCGGTGCCGCAGATGAACAGGCCGCCGGCCTCGAGCACCTTGTCGCGGCCCTCCGCCACGCGCGCCTCGAGGGTGGGCAGCACTTCCCTGAAGCGCTCGTCGTAGTCGGGGTCGCCGGGCTGGAGGCCGAGCTTGGCCAGCTCGAGCCGGGTGAGGTGCTCGGCGTTGCCGCCGAGCTTGATGTCCACCCCGCGGCCGGCCATGTTGGTGGCGATGGTGACCGCGCCGGGGCGGCCGGCCTCGGCGATGATCTCGCCCTCGCGCTCGGCGTACTCCGGCTTGGCGTTCAGGACCGTGTGGTGGATCCCGCGCTTGCGCAGCTCGCCGGAGAGGAGCTCGGAGACCTCGACGGAGATCGTGCCCACGAGGACGGGCTGGCCGCGGTCGTGCCGGGCCTCGATCTCGTTCGCGACCGCCTTCCACTTGCCGCCCTTGGTCTTGAAGATCTGGTCGTTGCGGTCGTCGCGGATCATCGGCTGGTTGGTCGGGATCTCGACGACGGGCAGCTTGTAGATCTTCATGAACTCGGTCGCCTCGGTGAGCGCCGTGCCCGTCATGCCGGCAAGCTTGTCGTACATCCGGAAGTAGTTCTGGAGCGTGATCGTGGCGAGCGTCTGGTTCTCCTCGCGGACGCGCACGCCCTCCTTGGCCTCGACCGCCTGGTGCAGGCCCTCCGACCAGCGCCGGCCGTCCAGGATGCGGCCGGTGAACTCGTCGATGATCTTCACCTCGCCGTCGATCACCGCGTAGTCGACGTCGCGCCTGTAGAGCGACTCGGCCTTCAGCGCCTGGATCAGGTGGTTGACGAGCGGGCCGTTCTCGGCCTTGTAGAGGTGGTCGATGTTGAGGAACTTCTCGGCCTTGGCGACGCCGCGCTCGCTGATCGAGACGCTCTTGTGCTTCTCGTCGAACTCGTAGTCGTAGTCGGCGACGAAGTCCTTCTTCTGCCGGGGGTCCATGCCCTGCGGCTTCTTGCCCGGCTCCAGCCGCGGCGCGAGCTTGGCGAAGCGCTCGTACAGGTCGGCGGCCTGCTCAGGGGCGCCGGAAATGATCAGCGGCGTGCGCGCCTCGTCGATCAGGATGTTGTCGACCTCGTCGACGATCCCGAAGTGGTGGGAGGCGAGCGGCTTGCCGTCGTCGTCGAAGCGGCCGCCGTGCTGGACCTTCTCCTCCAGCGTGGTCGCCATGTTGTCGCGCAGGTAGTCGAAGCCGAACTCGGAGTTCGTGCCGTACGTGATGTCGGCGGCGTAGGCGGCGCGCTTCTCCTCGTAGGGCTGCATGTTCTGCAGCACGCCGACGCTGAGGCCGAGCGTCTCGTAGATCGGCCGCATCCAGTCGGCGTCGCGGCGGGCGAGGTAGTCGTTGACGGTGACGAGGTGCACGCCCTCGCCGGCGAGCGCGTTCAGGACGATGGCGAGGGTGGCCGTGAGGGTCTTGCCCTCGCCGGTCTTCATCTCCGCGATCGCGCCGTCGTGCAGCACCATGCCGCCGATCATCTGCACGTCGAAGTGGCGCATGCCGACCGTGCGGCGGCTCACCTCTCGGACGAGCGCGAAGGTCTCGGGCAGCAGCTCGTCCAGCGGCTCGCCGTTGCGTGCGCGCTCGCGCAGCGCGTCGGCGTTCTCGCGCAGCTCGGCGTCCTCGAGCAGCTCCAGCTCGGCCTCCCAGGCATTGATCCGGTCGACGCGCTTGGCGTACTGCTTGAACTGCCTGGCCTCGCCCATCCGGAGGGCGCGATCGAGGATCGACATGCGTTCAAGCGTAGCGGCTGGCGGGCGCCGCTCGACCGTGCTCGCCGCGCCGGTCTGCGGAGCTCAGAGGGCGGGTGCGGCCCCTCCCTCGGCCTCGCCGACCGGCGGCCTGGCCTGGCCTGCAATGGCCCGCGACTCGCGCCGCTTGCGCCGCTTGTCGCGGTGGCGCTTGACCTGCCGGGCGAGCTCGTCGGCGATCAGGTTGATCGAGTGCTTGATGTCCCGTGAGGCGTTCTCGGCGCGCAGGGTCACCCCCTTGAGGTAGAGGGTCGCCTCGGCCACCATCTGGTCGGGGTTGGCGGGGTTGCGCTCCTCCGACAGCTCCACCTCGAGCGTCGCGAGGTCGCTGACCTGCTTGTCGACCTTCTCGAACCGCCGCGCGACCACCTCGCGCAGCTCGTCGGTGACCTGAAAGTTGCGTCCCTTGACCTCGATCCGCATGGGACTCCTCTCTGGGGAGTGGACTCCGACTCGCCGCCCGGATGCTACCCCCTCGCCCTCAAGCGTTTCTTACTCCGGCCGACACTGGTGTATGTGAGCGCAACCCTGGAGCGTCCGGAGGTCGCAGTCGTCCGCCATCCCATCGCGGATGCGCGCAGCAACGTGGTCGGCTACGAGCTGCGGTTCGGGGGCGCCGTCGACCTCGGCGACACCTCGCGCGACGCCAAGACCACCTCCGCGCTGCTGATCGAGGCGTTCGGCGACATCGGGCTCGAGCGGCTCGCCGGCCGCCATCCCGCATGGGTCTCGATCGCCCGCAACTTCCTGGTGGAGATCGGCCCGCCGCCGGTGCGGCCGGACCGGGCGGTGCTCCAGATCGAGGCCTACCCGGCGCGCGACGACCTGCTCGGGCTGCTGCAACAGCTCTCCCGCTCCGGCTACACGCTTGCCTTGGAGGGCTTCGACGGCCGCCCGGACCTCGAGGAGCTCATGTCCCTGTGCTCGATCGTGAAGGTCGACGTGGGCGGGCGCTCGGACGAGGAGCTCGCGTACGCGCTGGAGGCGCCGCGGGTGCAGGGCGCGCTGCTGGTGGCCACAGGGGTCGAGGACCACGCGTCGTTCGGTCGCCTTCAGGGCTGCGGCTTCACCTACTTCCAGGGCGACTTCTTCGCCAAGCCGCGGCTGTTCCGCCATCGCGGAGTGGCCACGGCGGGGCTGGGCTCACTGCGCCGGCTGGGCGAGCTGACGAGCGGCGACGTCTCGTTCGAGGACCTCGAGCGGATCATCGGCTCCGACGTCGGCCTGTCGTTGAAGCTGCTCCGCTACGTCAACTCCGCGTTCTTCGCGCTGCCGCGCACGGTCGGGTCGGTGCGCGAGGCGCTCACGCTGCTCGGCGTGCGCACGGTGCGCCGGTGGGCGACGGTGATGGCGATCTCCGCGATCCCGGACGTGCCGGACGAGCTCGTGGCGCTGGGCCTCCGGCGCGCTCGCATGTGCGAGATGCTCGCCGGCAGCGCGCTCCCCGAGGAGCGCGAGACGATGTTCACGATCGGGCTGTTCTCGGTCGCCGACGCCCTGCTGGACGCGCCGATGGGCGAGGTGCTCGACTCGCTGCCGTTCACCGACGAGATCCAGGCCGCGCTCCTGCGCCGCGAGGGTCCGAAGGGCGAGCTGCTGTCGGCGGTCATCGCCTACGAGCGCGGCGAGTTCCCGACGCTCCAGGGCACCGAAGCGAACGTCTCACTCGCAGGCGCCTACCGCGCCGCGCTCGAGTGGGCGGACGACGCCGGCCGCTCGATCGCCTGAGCGGCCGCCGCCGGCCGCCACCGACCTCGCGCCGCCGCGCGCTCAAAGCGTCCGCGCGTACGTGATCGCGATCACCTCCTCACAGGCTCCGGCGACGAGGACTCGGGCGCAGGCGTCGAGCGTCGTGCCCGTGGTGTGGACGTCGTCGACGAGCAGCGCCCGGCGCGGCGGCGCCTCCTCCAGCTCGATCGCGAGGCGACCGGCGCGGCGGCGCTGCGCTCGGGTCGCGCCGACCTGACGGCGCTCCCGGT
>JBOGYU010000151.1:0-9754 GCA_050696935.1 Solirubrobacteraceae bacterium
GGATTGGCGGGCCGGTCGCCGGCTGGCGCGCCGTTGCGGGCGGGGAACAGGTGGGTCGCCGTGGCGCCGTAGCGGCCGCGCACGTGGTGCTGCTGTTCGCGGACCGCGGCGGCGAGATCGCCGCCGATCGGGATCGTCGCCTCGCGCGGGCCGCCGCGCGCCTTGGTGTTCCAAAACCGCAGGTAGTACGCGCCGCCCGACTCGATCAGGCAGTCGATCGCCAGCGTCACTGCCGAGGAGACCCGCATCCCGGTCCGGCGCAGCACCACGTAGAGCCGGCGGTCGAAGTCGCTCAGGCGGGCGAGGTTGCGGGGATCGTCGACCTGGGCGACCTCCCGTGCGTCGAGGAACCGGGCCCGGATGCCGGCCTCGCGTTGCGGCTCGATCTCGCCCGCCAGATAGGTCGCCGACGAGGCGATCGGCGCCCCAGCGATCCGGGCGCGGTCGAGGAACGTCCGCAGGGCGATGAGTTGGGCCGCCTTCGTCTTGGCGCTGAGATCGCTGGCGCGCACGCGCGCGAGGTAGTCGAGTAGCAGCTCGCGCGTGAGCGACTCCGGGCCAGCGACGCGATGCTCGGCCCAGCGCTCGAACTCCGCCACGTGGCGGACCATCTGCCACGCGACATTGGGAGCGACCGCTTCGACGCTCAGCCGCGTCCAGCAGACCCACTGGGCGAGCTGGCGCAGCCACGGCGCGCGCACGCAGGTGAAGTCCATCGCGGCCGGCAGCTTGGAGCGCAGGCCACGGTCAAACGGCGCGTAGAACTCTCGCGGCCAGACCTCGTCGCGCCAGCTCGGCTCGCGCCCGAGCAACTCGCGCCGAACACGCAAGAGGAACAGCTGCAAGCGCTTCGCCGACCCGGTGGCGACCGTCGCGGGATCCGGGTGCCGGGCGAGGTCCCAGTCCAGCAGCGACTCGCGGTCGCGGTAGACGGCGCGCAGCGCGTTCCAGCGCTTGGTGCTGAACGTCAGCGTGAAGCGGCCGTCATGCAGCGATTGCAAGAGAAACCGCAGCTCGTCGCGCCGCACCGGCGACGCACTCGTGAGGTCGTAGCGCGGCATCCCGGTCGCGTCGGAGCGACGGCGGACCGCGGGCGCCTGCGCGAGCCACGCTTCAATCGTCATGCCGCGCACCCGCGCCCAGATCCGCGCGTGCCGCTCGCACAGCCGGGCCGGGCCGACGAACCGCTCGTTGCCGGGGCGATCACAGCCGGCGACCGAGCAGTGCGGCCCGTAGAGCACCAGGTGTTCGCGCGGCGGGAGATACCGATCGACCCGGAACTCGGGCCGCGTGCGGGCCGCCAGCGCCGCCCGCCAGTGGGCCTCCTCGTGCTCCGGCACCGCGGCGAGCACCGGCCGCCCTCGGCTCACCCGACCACGTCCGCAACCGGGTCAAGCAGGCCGGCCGCGTCGAGCTCCGCGCGGAGATCCTCGAGCTCCAGGTGGCTGTAGACGTCGGCCGTGGTCGTGACCGAGCGATGGGTCACCAGCCGGCTGATCACCTCCAGGCGCACCCCGCCGCGGCGGGCCAGAGTCACGAACGTGTGGCGGAAGTCGTGCGGCGTGAAGTCGAACCCGACCTTTCTCCTGGTGCGGGCGACCAGCCGCGACACGGCCGCGTAGTTCAGCGGCCGGCCGCGCTCCCCGCCCCAGAGGTTGACGAACACGTAGTCGGAATCCAGCAGCCCGTACTCGTGCTCCATGTAGAGCAGATACAGCCGCGCCGCCTCCTCGGTCAGCGGCACCGCCGCGGAACCGCGCTTGCCGCGCGCGCCGTTGGCGTTGTCCTCGCGCGGCACGATCGCCAGCTCACGCTTCCACAGCCGGACATCCTCATGGCGCAGCCCCAGCGCCTGCCCGATCCGCATCCCCGTCGTGAACAACAACACGAACAGCAGCCGGTCCCGCAGCCGGGACTGGCCGGCGACGACCCGCGCCACCTGCTCCAGCGACAGCACCCGCGGAGCGCGCCGCGCGACCGGCATCCGGCCCCGCCGACCACGCGCCGAGTCCCGCGCGATCCCCGCCAGGAACGGCCGGAAGCCGCCGCGGCCACTGCGTAGCGGATCGAGCATCAGATCCGCCAGCTCGACCCCCTGCAGCCGATGGAAGTCGTAGAACGACATCACCGCTGGCAGCGCGCGATTGACCGTGCTGGCCGCGCGCGCCGGCGGCGTCCCCGGCAGCAGGAGCACGTTCCCCGCCGGCCGGCGCAGCCACGCCACGAACTCCCCAAGCTCCGCCGGCGACAGCTCCCGCCAGGCGAGCGAGCGCTCCGCCAAGAAACCGAAGAACAGCTTCAGGTCATGCGCATAGGCCCGCAGCGTGTTCGGCGACGCCTCGCAATCAAAGCGGTAGCGCAGAAACGCCTCCGCCGGCGCGACCGCGACGCCCACCGCGTCCACGACGGTCCAGCCCACCCGGCCGGACGGCGCCACCACCCGCTCCGCGCGCAACCCGCTCCCGTCCACCCGTTGAAGGTAAGGCGCATGCCGGACGACCCCACGGCCGCCCTAGGCCCGCCGCCGCACCGAGCCAGACACGCGCAGTTCGGCTGAAGCGGACGCGAGCCGAGCGTCAGCGGTCGCGTCCCTGAGCTGCTGTAACTTCGCCGGCGGCTCAGGTTCCCGGTAGTGGTTAGTTACGTTCACCTTAGGCGGCGTTCACCTCCTTGGGGTGGCTTGGTCGTGTCCCTCGTATCGGAGCCGCTTGAGGCGTTGGCGTTCGAGCTGGGTGAACTTGATGCCGTTGGTGGCGTGCGTGATGTAGAGGTCGAGGACCGCCCAGACCAGGGTGAGGCAGCTGGTCTCGCCCGGGAACCGGCCGATCACCTTGGTGCGGCGCTTGACTTCGCCGAGCGATCGCTCGAGCAGGTTCGTCGAGCGCCACCGCCGGCGGTGTCGGGTCGGGTAGCGCAGGTGCACGACGAGCGCGTCCAGGTCGTCCGCGAGGCATCTGGCGGCGGCGGTGTAGCCGGCCCGATCGAGCTCGTCGACCAGCGCCTGGAGTCGCTGCTTGCCGTCGCGCTCGTTGGTGGCGTCGTCCAGCGCCTGCCAGTAGGCCTGGCGGACGCGCTGCGCTCGCGTTCGGGCAGCTTGGCGAGCAGGTTGCGCACGCGGTGAACGGCGCAGTGCTGGCGGTCCGACGCAGGCCAGCACTGCTCGACGGCCTTGATCAGCCCGGGGGCGCCGTCGGCGACGATCAGCATCGGCGCGCCGAGCCCGCGCGCGATCAAATCGCGCCCAAGCGCCAGCCAGTCCTCGTGCGATTCGCGCATCCCCAGCATCACCGACAGCAGCACCCGCTCGCCGTCTTCGGTGAACCCCCAGGCGACCAGGACGCCCTCCTTGGGCCCATCGGGGCGCACAGCGAGGAAGGTGGCATCCAGGAACAACGCCGCCAGGTGGACCTCGTAGAGATCCCGGCGCTGGAACGCGTCAAAGCGCTCGCGCAGCTCCGAGCAGATCCTGGCGGCGGTCGACTTCGACAGCTTCCCCAGCCCCGCCTGCTCGCACAACGACTCGACGTCGCGCATCGACAGACCGCGCACGAACGCGCCGATCACCATCGCCTTCAGCGGCTCGGTGCGCAACAACTTCGTCCCCCGCGGGAACAGCGTCGACACGAACGGCTCGGCGGCCTCCCGCACCTGCGGAATCTCCACCGCAAGCTCGCCCTCCGCGGTCTGCAGCCGGCGCCGGCGATAGCCATTGCGCAGCCCCGGCGGCGCCTCCGGCCGCCGCTCATACCTGGCGCGGCCCAGCCACGCGTCGAACTCATCCTCGACCGCGCGCTGGATGATCAGCCGCGCGCCGAGCCTCGCGAGCTCCGACAGCGCCTCGCGCGGGTGCTCGCCCACCCCGACGGCGAGCAACTGGTCGATCCGCTCCTCGATCTCCGCCGACGGCGGTACCGTACGTCTCACGGCGTAGGCCTCCTTCATCGTCTTGTCGGACTTGAGGGAACCTACGCCGTCGCCTTGACCGCTCCCGGCGATTTACAGCAGTTGGGAGACGCGACCAGCGTCAGCGGAGACTGCTGCGGTTCGTCCGGAGCGGGCGCGCGACGCCGAGACTCGGCGACGCTCGGTTGCGTGCACGAAGGGAGGAGCGCGCCGCGGGTGCGCGAGATGACCGCCGCAGCGCCCGAGTTGCATGGAACGGGGTAGCGACGGCGCGGCTGCTGCTTACCCACGACGCAGCAGTGCTGGTCGCCGGTGGCGAGGGGCAGCAGCGGCTGTCGCTGGCATGAGATGCGTGACGGGCTGTTCGGGGCCCCCACCAAGGCCTTCGTCGACTGGTGCTGCCGGGACGGCTTGGCGAACACCGCGGCGTACGCGGCCGCCTCGTCGGTTCGTTGGCTTCCGCAATGGGGATAGCTGCCCTCGCTCACCGCACGGGGTACACCGGCGCGACCACCGGGAGCAGAGGGAGCGACAACGGCGCGCTGCTGCTCGTCAAAGAGCAGCAGCGCGCGGTGGCCGGCGTTGAGGCGAGCGCGTGGTGTGGCGGCGCATGGAGAATGCTGGGGTCGTCGTCGCCTGGGGTCGGCATTTACGGCCTGAGACGAATCGTGTGTTCGATTACGTCGCGCTTCTCTGTCGACAGGTCGCTGCCGTCGCGGCCTTCGAATGCTCCCGTCCCGCCGGTGATGGCCAGGGTGATGGTCTCGGCCGACTTGCCGGCGAAATCGAACGCGAGCGTTCCGGCTTTGAGCTTGAACATCCCGGTGCAGTGGAAGGTCGCACGCGCGCGGGTGCCGCCGCGCGTCGCGATGCACTCGCTGTGCAGCGTGCCGAGCCGCGTGGTGTTCGCCTCGTCGAAGAGGGCCGAGGTCTGGACGGTGAGGTCTCCGGGCGAGAACAGCGGGCTCGTGCGCCGGGTTCCCTTCGGCGGGTTGTCGACGACGTGGCCGGTCAGCGGCCGTTCGATGAGCTTGACTGTTTGCTCGCCGGGCTGCTGAGCGCTTCCGGTGGCCGCCAGCGCGACGGCCACGCCGATCGCCGCGACGGCGGCGGTGACGAGCACGGACAGGCGCTTCATGGCTGCTCCTTCGTGTGACGGTGGGCGAGGACAGCGTCTTGCGGGCGCGGCTCGGCGCGCCGCGCGGATCGCGGCCATAACCGCGCCCGCGAGCGTGAATCCCCGGAGGGATCCGATCGGGCGGGGATGGGAGCCGCGATCGGTCGCGATCGGGTCTGCCCGGCGCACACCGCGGCGGTGATGCTCGTGGCGATGATCCACAGCATGGTGAGGGCCCAGGCCAGAACGGCGGCCTCGTACTCCCAGACCGCCAGCGAGGCTGCCACGAGCGCCGGCGCCAGCAGCGCCCCGCTCCAGCCGATGAGGCGCGGGAGCGCGTGCGTGCGCAGGACGAGGATCGCGGTGGCGCCGACGGAGATCGCGCTGGTGGCCCACATGACGACGAAGAGGCCGCCGTTCATGAGCTGAAGCGCCTTTGCGAGCGTGGGGTCGAGCTGGCCGTCGTCGGCCAGCACGCCGGCCGCGAAGAGCGGTGCGCCCGCGGTGAGCCCCACCGCCACGGTGACGAGCCCGCCGCCGAGGAGGACGGTCGGGAGCAGCTCGCGATCGCCGGACGCGCGTCGAAGCGTGTCGGCGAGGCTGGCGAAGAACGGCACCAACAGGCAAAGCCCGAGCACCACCAGGAAGCCTCCGACGAGCGAGCCGGCCGGGGTGCCGACCGCCTCGGCGTACTCGCGCGGCGAGGCATGCAGTGGCGGCGAGCCGCCGCCGATCTTGGTGACCTCGTTTCCGGCCAGCAGCAGCACCACGGCCACGGCGCCGCCGGCGGCGCAGGCCCGCGCCCACGCACCCTCAGTCATGACGTCTCCTTCGTCTCGGTTCGCATCCGAGAGCGACGCTGAAGCAACCGACGCCCGCTGTCTTCGGGCACAGTGCTGAACCTGGTTCCCCGCCGCGGTGGAACCCGCCCTCCCAACGGATCCCCCGTTGGGGGGAGCGGCACTCGCCCGGCGGACGGGTGCGCCCGCTCGCCCTCCCGCGCTAGCGTCTGGCCGTGAGGCTCACCCGCCCGCGCACGCTCCTCCACGCAACCGCCGACCCGCTGCTGGCGCTCGTGCTGCTCGGGCTCGGCGTCTATGAGATCTGGATCGAGTCCGGGCAGGTCGCCGGGCCGCGTGCCGGCAACACCGCGTTCCTCGTCCTCGTCACCGTGCCGCTGGCGTGGCGCCGCCGGTACCCGCTCGCGGTGCTCGCGCTCGTCACGCCGGGCGCGATCGCCTGGGTATCCGCCTGGTACTTCGAGCGGCAGCCGCCGTTCGTGCCGTTCGTTGCGCTGCTGCTGTGCGGCTTCGCCGTCGCGGCGGCGACGACGGGTCGCGGAGCGACGGCCGGAGCGGGTCTGCTCGCCGCCTTCGTCGTGACCGACCTGGCCGCTGTCGTGCTGGGTGGACGGCCGGAGGAGACCGGCGCGGCCTGGATCCTGCTGGCCCTCACCTGGGCGCTCGGCAGGGTCGTTCACCGGCAGCGGTCGCTCGCCGCCGCGCTCGCCGAGCGCGCCGCGCAGCTCGAGCGTGAGCGCGAGGAGAAGGCGCGCCTGGCGGTGGCGCTCGAGCGCGCCCGCATCGCCCGTGAGCTGCACGACGTCGTCACACACAACGTCAGCGTCATGGTCGTGCAGGCAGGGGTCGAGCGCCGCCTACTCGGCGAGAAGCAGACGTCCACCCGTGAGGTGCTGCGCGCGGTCGAGCAGACCGGCCGCGAGACGCTGGTCGAGCTTCGACGGCTGCTCGGGGTCCTGCGCAAGGGCGACGAGCGCCTGACGCTCGCCCCCCAACCGAGCCTCGGACGCCTCGATGAGCTGATCGAGCACATCGGCGACGCCGGTCTCCCCGTCGAGCTGCGGATCGAGGGGGAGCGCAGGCAGCTGCCGGCGGGCGTCGAGCTCTCCGCCTTCCGGATCGTGCATGAAGCGCTGACCAACGCCCTCAGGCACGCCGGCGCCGCTCGGGCGGAGGTTGTCGTCCGGTACGGCTCCGACGCGCTGGAGATCGAGGTCGCCGACGACGGCCGCGGCCCGGCCAACGGAGCGGACGGCGGGCACGGGCTCGTCGGCATGCGCGAGCGGGCCGCGCTCCACGGCGGGGTGCTGGAGGCGGGCGCGCGCAGCGGCGGCGGCTACGCCGTCCGTGCGCGCCTGCCCGTCACGGGCTCATGAGCGTCCGCGTCCTCATCGCCGACGATCAGGCGCTCGTGCGCGCCGGCTTCCGCCGGCTGCTCGAGTCCGAGCCGGACATCGACGTCGTGGGCGAGGCGCAGGACGGGCTCGAAGCGCTCGACATCGCCGCCCGCTTCACGACCGACGTCGTCCTGATGGACATCCGCATGCCCAGGCTCGACGGGCTCCAGGCCACCCGGCGCCTGCTCGAGCGCAACGCGAGAACGCGTGTGATCATCCTGACCACCTACGACCTCGACGAATACGTCTTCGACGCCATCAAGGCCGGCGCCAGCGGCTTCCTCCTCAAGGACTCTGCCCCCGACCAGCTCATCGCCGCCATCCACGTCGTCGCGCACGGCGAGGCGCTGCTCGCGCCCTCGGTCACGCGACGGCTGATCGAGGAGTTCGCGCGACGCCCGACGCCGCGCACTCCCCCATCCGAGCTGGCCGATCTGACACCGCGCGAGCTCGAGGTCCTCAAGCTCCTGGTGCGCGGACACTCCAACGCGCAGATCGCCGCCGAACTCGTGGTCGGCGAGGCGACCGTCAAGACGCACGTCGGCAATCTCCTGACCAAGCTGAACCTCCACAGCCGCGTCCAGGCGGTCGTGCTCGCCTACGAGTCCGGACTCGTGCAGCCCGGAGCGCGCTGACAGAGCGAGGCTCGCTACTGCTCCTCGTCGACAGGAGTAGCACGACCGGTGCCGCCCGAGACGCCCGGCGCGGACGACGCGCGAGAGCATCGCCGCCGAAGCACGCGCTCCCGCAATCGCTCAAGAGCGGCGTGATCCGACCGGCAAGCCAGACTTGTCCGGGTCGTCCCGTCCGGGAGCGATACTGCCGGCTTGGAAGACCGCTCCCATCGAAGAGCAGCAGCGCAAGCCCGTGCGCGCTTCGTGCCGGCCACTGCCGCTCGTGCCTGCGAAGCCGAAGGCCCCGGTCTGCGCCGCTTGGGGAGTTCGACCGGTAAGGTTCCGCGAGCGACGCGTGGGAGCCGCAACGGTTTGCACTACGCTGCGGCCGGGACTCGCCATGGCCCAATTTGAGTGCAGCGGACTGGTCAGCCGGCCCCTTGGGCCGGTCTTCGAGTACTTGGCCGACCCGGACAACGATGCGCAGTGGAGCGGCGCGACCCGGCAGGTGGAGCGGACGTCTCCTGGTCCTCTTGTCGTGGGCTCGACGGTTCGCTACGTGGCTCGGCTCGGCGGCTTGCGTCTGGACATGCCATTCGTGGTCACCGATCTCGTGCCCAATAGCGTCATCGCTGTGCGGACCGCCGCCGGTCGCGTTCAGGCGACGGGGAGACGACTCGTCGAAGGATCGGATGGGCAGACGCGCGTCACGATCGCCGGCGAATTGCGGGTGCGGGGAATCATCGGACGCGGTCTCGAACCTCTCGTTAACTGGCTCGGACAACGTCAGCTGAATGCGGACTTCGCGCGGCTTCTGGAGCGCCTCCAGGCGCTGCCGCAGGTCTGATCGACAAGCCTCGCTGGAGTTCCCCCGCTTCGCCGCGCGGCAGCCAGGTGCCGCCAACGGGAGGGAGCCGCGCATCGCGTGCGACCGCCCGCCAACGGGAGGGAGCCGCGCATCGCGTGCGACCGCTCGCATGAGGTTGCTCGTCCATCGCGGTGGCGAGATTGCCGTCGAGCGCCTACCTCCGCAGTGCTGGTTTCGTCGAGGAGCAGCGGTCTCGGTGAGTTCGTCCGGTTCATCGCTCGAGAGCAGGTGAGCCTTCCACCCCGGCCAGTGCTGCTGACATTCGACGGTGGACGCCTCGACTCTTGGACCGGAAGCGCCGGGATCCTGCGCGAGTTGGACTTCAGCGCCGCGGTCTTCGTCGACGTCGGGCGTGTGGAGGCGGAGGACCCTGAGCATCTGACCTGGAAGGAGCTCAACCGTCTGCAGCGCAGCGGTCGCTGGGAGGTCCAGCTGCAGTCCGGTACCGGTTATCGGCAGATCCAGTACGGCCCCGCGCCCGACGATGTGGGCCCGTCCTATGCCTATCGCGGATCCGACGAGGTGCTCGGCGGCTGGCGCGAGCGGGTGTTCTCGGACATCACCTACGGCGAGGAGCAGCTGGCGTTCCGCGTTCGGGCTATCGACCGCTCGCGTTCGCGCCCCCGTACGGCAACTACGGCCAGGCGGGCACCAACGACCGGCGCATCCCGCGCGAGCTCCTGGCCCGGCTGCTGATGAGCTTCAAGGTCGTCTTCACCCAGGACCGCAGCGGGTTCGCGTCCCCGGGGGCCGCCAACCCGCTCGGTCGAATCGAGATCACTCGGGCGGTTTCCGAGCGAGAGCTTCACGCGCTGCTCGCGTTCGCGCCGCGGCAATGAGGTCGAACTCGCTCGGAGTGAACCCGAGCGCGGGCGAAGCCCTCGATGTTGTGGCCGGCGCTACCGTTGCTCGAGAGGGCCCTGTGGGACCCTCTCGAGGCGATGGTTCCGGGGCTATGCGCAGCGGGTGCGCTCTTTGAAGAGCTCGAGCTTGGGCACGCCATCGGGGTCGAAGACGGCGTTGCCGTTCTGGTGCACGCTGAACTTGGTGCCGTC
>JBOGYU010000152.1:0-9751 GCA_050696935.1 Solirubrobacteraceae bacterium
GGGTGGAGATCTCCGAGCGCGAGGCCGCCGACGGCGCGTCAGCGACGGTGAGCGGGTCGCAGACCGCGTGGGTGCACGCGCTCGGGCCCGACGGCTCGGCCGACGAGCTCACGTTCAGCGGCAACCGCAGCCTCGCCGAGGCGCTGCTCTCCGGCTTCACAACGGCGGCCGCCCGTCGCGTCGCCGCGTAGCGCTCAGTCGCCCCCGTAGTCGTGCGCCTCGACGCGCGGGAACTGCCCCGTCAGGCGCCCGTTGAGCTCGAACGGCTGCGACGTGAAGCAGCCGGGCTCCCGTCCCTGCGCCTCCTGCTCGCCGCCGGACGGCTTGCAGTCGAAGTTCGGGAAGATGTTGAACCGGCCGCTCTCCGGTCTGTACGAGCCGAACGGCGGCAGATACGCGTTGCCGCGGTTCGTGGAGATCCGCTCGCGGAAGAAGGCCGCGCTCTCCACGCCCGTCGGGCCGAACTGGCGCAGGTAGTGGCCGACGCCGCCGCTCGGCGAGACGGTCGTCTCCGCGGTGGCGACGGCGCCGATGGAGATGAAGTCGGACACCTGCATCTGGTGCGCCTCGAGGAACTGGAAGATCGGGTTGACCTGGCTCAGGAACGGCCCGAGCTCGGCCAGCAGCGGCTTCGCGGCCTTCAGCACCTCGCGCGTGGCCGGGAGCCCCTTCTTGGACTCGTCGATCAGCGGGTCGAGGTCGCGGAAGAAGCGCTCGAGGTCCGGTGAGAGCGCGCGCACGTCGCGCAGCGTCGGCTGGAGGTCGCGCGCGACCGGGCGCAGGTCCTGGATCAGCGGCCGCGTGTCGACCGAGAACGCCTGGAGCCGCTCGACCGTGGCCTTGGACTCGTCCAGGAACGTCGGGAAGATCCGGATCGACTCGGCGAGGGCGTCGTTGCGGCTCGCCGTCGCGTCGAACGTCCGCTTGGACGAGGTGATCAGGTTCTGGAGCTGCGCCTCGTTCTCGGTCAGCGCCGCGAACGTGACGCCGGTGTTCTTGACCAGCCGGTGCAGCGCGGCCTCCTGGCTGTCGAGCACCTCCAGCACGTCGGCGCCGTCGGCCGCGAAGCCCGGCAGGGTGCCGAGCGCGTCGTTGAAGTCGCGTCCGCGGCCGTCGATGCCCTTCGCCATCTCCTGCTGCCAGGTCTGGAACGACTTGCGGGTCTGCGGATCGAGCGCGTCGAAGATCTCGTCGAGCTGGACGGTGTCGGCCACCTGGGCGTCGCCCAGCCGCCCGCCCTCGGGCACCGGCCGCCCCGAGCGCCCGAGCGTGAGCTCCACGTAGGTCTCGCCCAGCAGCGTCTTCTGGCGCAGGATCGCGCGCGAGTCGCTGCGCAGCGGGGCGTACTCGCGCTCGAGCTCGATCGTCGCCAGCGTCCGGTTGTCGCCGGGCTCCAGGTTGCGCACCTTGCCGACCGACACGCCGGAGACGCGCACGTCGGCCTCCTGCGCGAGCGTCGTCGCCTCCGGGAAGCCGACCTGCACGCGGTAGCCCTGCGGCTTGAGCGGGATCGGCCCGCCGAAGGAGAGCCACAGGAACAGCAGCAGCCCGAAGCAGGACAGCGAGAAGACGACCATGACCAGGATGCGCGCGAGTGTCGGTGCGGACTTCTGCATCTGGCTACTCCGTCGCGCAGGCCTCGGACTCGGTCAGGATCGGGGTGAGCATCAGCAGGAACTCCAGCTGCGGCTCCTCGGCGGCGAGCTGCTCCACCGTCGCGCAGGGCGCCGCGAGCGTGACCGGGCGGAACACGCCGTGGGCATCCGACTGCGAGAACAGGTTGGCGCTCGCGTGCTGCAGCCAGGCCAGCCAGAACAGGTAGCCCTCCTGGCGAGCCGGGTTGTCCGGGTCCTCGCGGCCGTTCGGGTTCAGGGCGAGCATGTTGAAGAAGTGGTTCAGGCGCAGGAAGCTCTCGCGCATCGCCGGCGCCGCCTCCGCGAGTCGCTTCGAGGCGGGCTTCAGGTCGCGCACCACGGGGCGCGCCTCGCGCACGAAGGGGCGGATGTCGTCGGCCAGCAGCGGGGTCGCCTCGCGCGCCAGCGGGCGCACCGCGTCGTTGGCCGGCGCCAGCTCGCGGGCCGCCGGGCGCAGCTTCTCGGTCGTCGGCCCGAGCAGGTCCGCGAAGCGCTCCACCCGGCCGAGCGCGTCGGTGGTCGCGGCCAGGGCGGACGGCAGCTCGCTCACCGCGGCGGACACGTTCGCCTCCTCGGCGGCGAACTGGCGCATCACGCGCGCCGAGGCGTCGACCAGGCCGGCGAGGTCGTCGTCGTGGCTCGCCAGCTCGCCGTTGAGCTCGTTCAGCGAGGTGATCAGCCGCCGCAGGTTCCGGCGCCGCTCGGCGACCGCCCCGTTGACCGCGGCGAGGTCGCGGTGCGTGGGCTCGAAGCGCCGGAACACCTCGCGCAGGTCCGGCCCGCGGCCCTCGAGCCCGCGCCCGAGGTCGCTGATCAGCAGCTTGAGGTAGTCGCGCGTGTCCGTGTCGAGCATCGCGAAGATCTCGTCCGGGTTCACGTCCGGCGCCGTCGCGGAGATCGGGATCGTGAAGCCGGCCCGCGCCGGCGGCGCCTCGTCCGAGCCGGGCTCGAGGTCGATGAACATGTCCTTGAGCCCGGTCTTGGGCCGCAGCAGCGCCGTCGCGTCGGTGCGGACCATGCCCTTGTACTCCGGGTCGATCACCATCGTCACGACCCCGCGCCCGTCCTTCAGCTCGACGTCGCCGACGTCGCCGATCCGCACGCCGGCCACCCGCACGGTCTGGCCCTGGCCGGCGACCACGGCCTGGGCGGTGGAGAACTCGGCCTTGAGCTCCAGGGGCGACTCCTCCCACGGGAAGCGCATGCGCTGGTTGTCGAGGATGTACAGCGAGCAGGCGCCGGCGATCGCGATCAGGCCGAGGATCGCCAGGAACTCCTTCATCCGCTTGCGGATGGCCGTCACGGCGCCGCCCTCCACTGCGCGGCCAGCTTCTCGATCAGCTCCGGCGTGGCGTCCTTGTCCACCAGCTCCAGCGCGTCCTCGAGCCCATCGGCCTCGATCTGGCGCTCGAGCCAGCGCATCGCGCGGTCGCGCGCCTTCTCGTAGCGCTCCTTGAACTCCGGCGAGCTGGTGTCGACCGTCTTCTGCGGCGGCGGATCGCCCGGCTTGGTCCGCAGGTCGGGCTGCTCCTGCGTCTCGCACGCCACGTCCGGGCGCAGCGCCGGGCGGCCCTGCGGCTTGGGCGGGTTGGCGCCGAGGATCGGCAGCGCGGTGGTCGCGAACGTGCCCGGCTTGAGCGTGACGAGGTTCTTGCCGCCCGCCGCCAGCACGCGGAACCACTGGCCGTTCGCGTCACCGGAGCGGCTCTCCCCCGCCAGGCCAACGAGCGGCTTCGGCGCCTCCTCGAAGACCTTGCCGCGGGCCGGGAACTGCTCGTCCTGGATGGTGTCCTGCGTCCACGGGATGACGACCTCGTTCTGGCAGCTCGAGAGCGCCCGGACCTGCTCGTACAGCGGCACGCTGCGCTGCGTGAGCGCGGCGAGCGCGGGCACGGTGCTGCGCAGGTCGGCGGCCAGGCCGCGCAGCTCGGGCTCGGACACCAGGCCCCGGAGCTGGCGCACGAACGGGATCGAGGCGTCGAGCGTCTCCTCGGAGTTCTCGACCCCCGGCCGGATCTCGGTGGCGAACGCGCGCAGCGGCGGGAACGCCTCGTTGAGCGAGGCCAGCGCGGGCATCGCGGCGCGCAGCGTGCGCGGCAGCTCGGCGATCGCGGCCTGGAGCGCGCCGTCCTCGCGCGCGAACGCGCCCGCGGCCGCGTTGAAGTCGGTGATCAGGTCCTTCAGCGCCCGCCGGTTGCGGTCCAGCGCGGCGGCGGTGGCGCCCGCGTTGTCGACGTAGCCCGACAGGTCGCGCCCGGTCTCGCCGAGCATCGCCTCCGAGACGATCGCCGAGTCGCGGTAGGCCGGCTCCCAGAACTCGAGCGAGCGGTTGAAGCCGCGGGCGCCCTTCCCCCGCAGGCTCGACTGGTACTCGTGCAGGAGCACCTTGAGGTCCTCGCGCGTGTCGGACTGGAGCGACGTCAGGATCTGGTCGAGCTGGACCGGCGTGTCGGTCTGGTTGACCGGCAGCGTGTCGCCCTCCTCGAGCTCGGGAGCCGACGGCGAGCCGGCCTCCAGGTCGACGAAGAAGTTGCCCTCCAGGAAGATGCGCGGGCGGATCTTCGCGGTGGCGTCGCGGTGGATCGGCCGGCCGTGCTCCTGGATGCGCATGGTGACCAGCGCGCCCTCGCCGTCCTGGTTGCGCTCCACGTTCTCGACCTTGCCGACCTCGACGCCGGCGATCCGGACCGGCGAGCCGGCGCGCAGGTTGTTCGCGGTCTCGAACGCCGCCTGGACCTCGTAGTGCGACTGGAACGGGATCGCCTTCGTGAACCCGAGGTAGACGAGCACGGCGATCACGCCGAGCGCGATCGCGCCGACGGCGGCCTGGGAGAGGCGGGAGCTGCCGCGTCGCCGTCTCATCTGTCGCCGCTCTCCGACGGGGGCAGGTCCTTGTACGGGCCCGTCTCCGGGGTGTGGGTGAAGGTCTGGCCCTCGGGCACGCGCGGGCGGCCGCTGAAGGTCGGGCCCTGGACGCCCGGCGTGCGCGGGTCGCGCGCGATCCGGAACTCCTTGCCGGCGTAGCGGGCCTGGCGCTCGGTCCAGCCGCGCTGGCCGGCCTCGCAGTCTGCCCGCCCGTCAGGGGTGATCGCCGCGCCGAAGTCCTGCGCCTGCAGGTAGGCGGCGTTCCCCTCGATCACGTTCTCGCCGTTGGCCGGCCGCGAGGCGCCCATGCTGCCGGGCGAGTTGTCCTGCCGCGGCGTGGTGTTGGCGAGCGCCCGCTGCGCGTTGCCGGTGGTGTCGGGCTCGGACAGGTGCTCCGCCAGGTGCGTCCACCAGTAGTTCCAGTGGTTGCAGACCGTCACGTAGGGGCCGTAGAAGCGCAGCTGCGGGTTGAGCGTCGTCACGGTCGCGGTCAGGGCGCGCAGCGCGATGTTGGTGCCGGGCGCCTCGGCCAGGTCGCGCACGGTGACGAGCGTCTTCTCCAGCTCCTCGTTCAGCTCGGGCGTGCGGCGCTGCACGGGGGTGGCGACCCGCAGCGCGCGGTTGACGGTGGGGAGCGCGCCGCGCAGCTCCTCGGTCGCGCCCGAGAAATCCTCCGCGAACGCCGTCAGGTCGTTGAGGAACGGGCGCTGGACACGGAACGACCGGATCGCCGAGTCCATCGTCGGGGGCGACTTGGAGATGAACTCCTTCAGCGCGCCCTCGTCGCGGCCGAGCGCCTCGAAGGTGTCGGCCATCGACGTGAACAGCGCGGCGTTCTGCTGCGACACCGGGGCCACGACCCGCGCCGCGTCCGCAAGCTCATCGAAGAACGTGTCGAGCTCGGTCTCCGGGGCGGCGAGGTTGGCCATCACCGGCTCGAGGTGCTCGAACAGTCGCGGGAGCTCGTCGACGAGCCGCCCGAGGTCCTGTCCGCGGCCGGCGAACGAGTCGCCGAAGCCGCGCAGGTTGCCCTGCGACGCCTCGCGCGTGGGCTCGTCGAACATCTCGAAGACCTCGTCGAGCTCCGTGGAGAAGCTCGCCTGCTCGAGCGGGACGGTGTCGCCGGCCGCGAACGCCTTGTCGCTCTCGCCCATGGTCAGCTCCAGGTACTTGAGGCCGAGGGCGGATCGCGGGCGGATCCGGAACGTCGAGTCGCGCGGGACGTCGCCGAGCTCCTTGTCGAGCTGGAGCGTCGCCTCCGCGCCGACCGCCTCGCTTCGCTCGTCACCGGTTTCGCCTCGCCCGTTTTCTAGCCGCACGGGGCGGATGTCCGACACGATGCCCACTCGCGTTCCGCCGGAGCGGACCTCGTTGCCCTTCACGAGGTTGGCGCCGTTGGTGGTGCGGACCTTCAGCTCGGTGGTCGGAACGAACGGCAGGCCGGTGTTCGCGTTGTAGGAGAGGAACACGGCGACGACCACGACGAGCACCGTCACGGCGCCGACGAGGACGGGGTTGGATGCGAAGCCGGCGCGTCTCATGGGGCGAGCAGGAAGTCGAGGAGGGGCTCGGCGCTCGTGTTCGGCACCTGCGGGGCGGCGGGCGGCTGCGGCAGGTTCTCGCCGGTGGAGGGGAGCTGCGGGGGAGCGCCGATGTCGGGGATGTCGATGCCGAGGGTCTCCTCCAGGCGCTCCTGCATCTCGCGCGCGGCGTCGCGCAGCTGCTTGCGCGGGTCCTTCTTCTTCTTGGCCCTGCGGAGCTTGCGGACCTCCTCCTTCACCCGCTCCGGGATCGAGTCGGCCGCGGGCGGCCGCTGCTCCGGCTCGGCGCGCTTGTTCTCGCGGCTGTGCTCCTCGGTGGGCGGCTTCGGTGGGTGGTGACCCTCGTCGAGCGGCTTGCCGGTGGCCGTCGGATCGGGGGTCGTGATGCCGGGCTGGTTGGGGCCGAGGATCGCCGCGCAGTCGGCGTAGAAGCTCGGGTCCTCCTCCATCTCGTGCTTCAGCGAGTCCCGGTTCTGGAACTCCGAGCACTTCGAGTGGAACAGGTTGATCTTCAGGATGTAGCCGTTGGCGTCGAAGATGTTGATGCCGAGCGTCTGGTCGAAGATGTACTGGAGGAGCGCCTCGAAGCCGGTGTAGCCCTGGCCGCCGGGCGAGCGCGGGTCCTTCTCCACGGCGAAGTTCCGGTCGTCGAGGTGCTTCAGGACGATCGCGAGGTTGTTCGACAGCTCCGGCGTGTCCTCGGAGAAGCTGTTCAGCAGGTCGATCGTCGGCTGCGCCGCGCGCAGGGCCGGGCGGCCGGTCTCCGACGCCTCGGCCAGCGAGCGCAGGCTGACCTCGGTGGCCGGCGAGAACTCCTGGAGGTTCTTGAACAGGTCCTCGAGCTGGCCGGCGGAGGCGTTGAGGTCGGCCAGCATGGGCGCCTGCGCGTCGGACGCCTCGCCGAGCGCCTCCATCGTGGGCTTCAGCTCGCGCAGGAAGGTCGGCAGCCGCTGGAGGCTCGCGCGGATGTCGCGGCTGCGCTCGGCGGAGGCGGCGGCGGTCTCCTGCGTCTCCTTCACCCAGCGGCCGACGTCGCGCCGGTTGCCGGCGAGGTCGCCGATCACGGTGTCCGCGTCGCGCGTGAGGTCGGCCAGCACCTGGTTCTGGCGGGCGAGGATCGCGAGCACGCGGTCGGTCTCGCGCAGGGCCGGGACGGCGCGGCGGATCGCCTCGTTGATGCCCTCGGCGCGGCCGCCCACGCCGGCGCCGAGCTCGCTCAGGATGATGCGCAGCCGCTCGCGGTAGGGGCGGCGCATGATGTTGTTGATGAGGTCGACGGGGACGGTCGACGCGGTCCGCTCCACCGGGATCGTGCTGCCGGCCTTCAGCCGCCGCTCGTCGGTGCCCGGCTGGCAGTCGACGAAGTACTCGCCGATCAGCGACTGCGGGCGGGTCTCGCAGAACGCGTCGGCGCGCAGGGAGCCGAAGCCCTGCTTGGTGATCTCGAAGTCGATCAGCGCGCGCTTGCTGCGCCGGTCCACGCGCATGCCGGTGACCCGGCCGGCGCGGACGCCGGCGATCTTGACGTCGGCGCCCTCGACGACGCCGAACGCGTTGTCGAGCTCGACCGTGAACTGGTTGCCCGCGGGCTCGTCGCCGCTGCGGGCGGACGCCATGGCGGCGGCGCCGCCGGCGGCCAGGACGAGCGCGATGACGATCAGCCGTCTCATTCGCCGGGCAGGAGCTGGGTCTCGTCGCAGTTGAAGTCCGGCGTCGGCTTGTACGGGTTCGAGCCGTCGTCGCCGAGGTGGTCGGCCGCGCCGGGGCAGCGGTGGTTCTGGCCCCGCTCGGGAGCGGCGAGCAGCGCCTCCTCGCGCAGATCGGGCGGGATCGGGGCGAGCTGGCCGTCGACCAGCGCGAACGCGTTGGCGTGGACGCCGACGCGGGAGGCCGCGCCCAGCGCGTCGTAGACGCCGGAGTGGCTGAAGTCGTCGAACCAGCCGACGAGGTCGGCGGAGTACGGCCGGAAGTGGGCGAACAGCGGCGTGGAGCCGCGCAGCGCCTCGGTGGAGGCGGGGAAGGCCCCCTCGCGCTCGGCGCCGTTGCGCTCGGCCTCGCGGGTCGCGATGTCGCGCAGGGCGGGCTGGAGGCGGTTGAGCTCGATCAGGTCGTTGGCAGCGCCCGGCCGCCGGATCATCTGGGAGAGGTCGCGCAGCGTCGGCCGCGCGTCGCGCGCGAGCGGCCGCAGCTCGGCCATGAACGGCCGCAGCTTCTTGGCGACCGGCTTGGAGTCCTCCACCAGCGGGTCGAGGTCGTCGAGCGCGGCGCGGAGGTTGAGGAAGGTGGTGTTGCCGCGGCGCATGAAGTCCGGCAGCCGCTCGACGGATTCTCTGAGCGCCGCCTGCTCGTTCCCGATCGCCGTCATCGTCGTGGCGAGGTTGTCGACCAGGCCGGCGAGGTCCTCGCGGCGGTCCGCGAGGTCGGTGACGAGCTCGGAGGAGGCGACCACGAAGCGCTCGAGCAGCGCGGAGTCGCGGTTGAGCTCGCGGAACAGGCGGCTGGAGGCCGACAGCGACGGGTTGAGGTACAGGAAGCCCGCATTCATCTGCTCGCCGCGGCCCTCGTGCTGGCGGCCGAGGCCCTTCAGGAGGCTCGAGAGGTCCTTGCGAGTGCCCTTGTCGAACGTGTTGAAGAGCTGGTCGAGGTCGACGGCCGTGGTCGTGCTGTCCTGCTCGATCACGCCGCCGTCGGGGATCTCGGGCGCGCGCTGGGGCGCCATCTGGAGGTCGACGTAGCGGTTGGCGACGCCGGAGAGGGAGGCCTGACGGATGGTCGCGTGCGTGCCGCTCCGCAGCGGCGCGTAGTCGCCGTCGATGCTCATCGTGACCTCGGCCTGGCCGTCCGGCGCCAGGCTGATGTCCTGCACCGTCCCGGCCCGGACGCCGGCGACCTGGACGTTGTTGCCCTTCACGAGCTGGGCAGCGTTCTGGAAGCGGGCGGTGACCTGGTAGTCGCCCGCGCTGCCGCGCAGCAGCATCGCCGCGATGAGCACGGCGGCCGCCAGGAGGGCGACGAGCGCGATGGCGCGCGCGAGTGGGGCTGTGGCTCGCAAGGTCCGGGTCTCCCTTCCCGGAAGCCGTCAACGCCCGTCAGGGGCGAAACTTGCGGAAACGTGTGATGCGGCTCACACGCCGCCGAGTGCGGCGCGCGCCGCCGCGCGCTTCACCGCGCGAGCCCGAGCGCCGCCCTCACGCGCGCCTCGTCCACGCCCTCGACCCGCACGACCTTGTCCCGAGCGCCGTGGCCGCGCACCACGCTCACGCTCGAGGGAGCGACCCCGGCGGCCTTGGCGATCAGGCGGCAGAGCGCGTCGTTGGCGCGGCCGTCGACCGGCGGGGCGGTCACGCGGATCACCACCGCGCCGGCCCGCTCGCCCACCACCTCGTCGCGGCGGGCGCGCGGCTGGAGGCGCGGAGCTCGGGCGGCGAGCGGTCGATCCCGCTCGACGAGTTCTTCGTCGGGCCGTTCATGACAGCGCTCGAGCCGAACGAGATCGTGACCGGCGTGACGGTGCCGAGCCCGGGGATCGGCGTGCGAGCCGGCGGCACGTACCTGAAGCTCGAGCGGAAGGTCGGCGACTTCGCGACCGTCGGCGTGGCCGTCCACGTCGTGTTCGCCGACGGCGGCACCGTCGAGCGGGCCGGGATCGCGCTGACCGCGGTCGGGCCGACGAACGTCAGAGCCCGCGCGGCCGAGCAGGCGCTCGCCGGT
>JBOGYU010000153.1:0-9707 GCA_050696935.1 Solirubrobacteraceae bacterium
GCCCAGCCGTGGCCGCAGCCGCCACGCGTGCGCGGCGCTGGCCGCCGCGATCACGCCGACCAGCACGATCTTGACCAGCAGCACGCGGCCGTAGGCCGTCGTCCACAGCGCGTCGAGATGGCCGAGCTGCGTCACCAGGCTCACTACGCCAGTCGCTGCGACGAGCAGGAACGCCGGCAGTGCGATACGCCCGAAGGCGGGCAGCACGTGGCGGGCGACGGCCCGCCGCACCTCCGCGCCGCCGCGACGTAGTGCAGGGCCCCACACGAGCACCATCAATCCGATCCCGCCCAGCCACACTGCCCCGGACAGCAGGTGGAGCCAGTCGTTGGCCACGCTCGGCACGCGCGGGTTGGCCGACGCGGCATGGCCCGAGGCGGCGATCCCGAACAGCGCCGCCACTACCCCCATCGCCGCCCACCGTGGCCGGCGTGCCGTCGCGGCGGCTGCCAGCACGAGCGCCAGCACGGTCGCGACGCGCGCCGCACCGGCGCCGCCGGAGAACAGGAAGTCGCGCGCGCCCGCAGCCGAGAGCCCGCCGGCGGCGTCGGCGGCCTCCGCGAGCGTCACGGCAACCGCCGCCGCGACGCTCAGCCAGCCGAGGTCGGCGACCACGCGGTGCTCGCGCAACCGTATCGCCGGCCCTTCCCGGACCTCCTGATCGAGCGCCGCCGGCACCAGCCACGACGGCGAGGTACGGACGAGTAGCGGCAGCAGGAGCCCGGCGGCGAACAGCAGGACCGCGACGTACAGCAGCGCCCGCAGCGCGACCCGGATCCAACCCGAGCGAGCCAGCGGGCTCTGCTCGACCGCGTGCTCACCGCCGACCGCCGCGGCGCGCACCCCGAACGAGAACGACCCCTCCAGCGCGTGCCCGTCCTCGGTCGAGACGGTGTGCCACCGCACCCGGTATGCGCCGCGCCTCAGCGTTCCCGCCGGGCGCAGGATCAGCCGCCGCTCGGAGGCGGCCTGCGCCTCGACGTCCACGCTCGCGCCGTCCGCGCGCGTCAGCGTCGCGCGACTGAGCCGGCGGTTCAGCGGCTCGGTGAACGTGAGCACCACCCGCTGCGGCGCCTGCTCGAGCCGGACCCCGGCCGCCGGCTCCGAGCCGACGAACGCCGCGTGCCCGAACGCGCTCGCCGCCGGCACCAGCAGCGCGCACGCTGCGACCGCCGCAACCCGCGAGAGTCGGCCCACCGTCATCTCCTAACGAGGCTAGTGTATGAGCCATGCGAAGGCTCACCACGCTTACGACGGTGCTCGCCGCCGTGGCTCTGGCGGCCTGCGGAGGCAGCGACGAGGGGACGGCCGAGCCGTCGGCGCCGCCGCCGGCCAGCGACACCGCCCGCTTGGAGCACATCCACGGCCTGGGCGTCGGACCGGAGAACGGCACGCTGTACGTCGCGACGCACTACGGCCTCTTCGAGGCGCCGGACGGGGAGCAGAAAGTGCGCCGGATCGGTGACAGCGAGCAGGACATCATGGGCTTCTCGGTCGTGAGCGATGACCGTTTCATCGGCTCCGGGCACCCCGACCCGAACGACACCGACTCACCGCCGAACCTCGGGCTGATCGAGTCCCGCGACGGCGGTCGAACCTGGGAGAACATCTCCCTCTCCGGCGACGCGGACTTCCATGTCCTGCAATCCGCGGGCGAGCGCATCTACGGCTTCGACGGCACGCAGGGTCGCCTTATGGTCTCGAACGACGGCGGACGGAGCTGGGAGCAGCGCACCCCGCCGGCGGCCATGTTCGACCTCGCGATCGATCCCCGCAACGAGAACCGGATCGTGACGTCCACCGAGGGCGGGGTGTTCGCCTCGACCGATGCCGGCAAGGGCTGGCGCCCACTGCGCGACGATATTGCCGGCTTGCTCGCGTGGTCCGCGCCGGGCGCCCTTTACCTCGTCGACGGACAGGGCCAGGTCCAGCGCAGCGCCGACGGTGGCCGGCAGTGGCAGCCGGCGAGCGGTATCGGCGGCCAGCCGGCGGCCTTTATCGCACGCGAGGATGAGCTGTACGCCGCCCTCGGCGACGGCACCGTCAAGCGCTCGACCGACGGCGGCGCCAGCTGGAGCGTCAGGGCGACGCCCTGATTCAGCGCGGCTCACGGGCGCGCCGCGACAGCCAGCGATACGCCGCCCATCCGGCGACGGCCACCGGGATGCCGCAGCTCAGTCCGAGCACGACGTCGGTCGGACGAAGGCTCATGCCGGTCGCGGCGGCGACTGCCGATGGGCCGCCCAGCAGCGCGACGGTCGTCACGAAGGATGCGGCGAGCACCGCGGCGCCGAGCACGGTCAGGGCCAAGCGGCCACCGGCGAGGGCGCCCAGGGCGGGCTCCGCGTTGCGTTCGAGCTGCGCCACCCGGAGGTCGAGCAGCTCGGGTCCGCCGATCGCCGCCGCGGTGGCGAGCTCCGGCCACGACGGGCCGCGGACGACCTTGAACAGGGCGCCTGCCAGCGATGGCGTCCCGCACGCCTCGACGGCCCGGCGATCGGCTGCGAGCTCGCGGCCCGCGAGGTAGCGGAGCTGCAGGTCGCGCAGCACCGGCAGGTAGAAGAAGGTGGCGGGCAGGCTGCGCGCGAACAGGACCTTGAGCGGGTCCAGGTTGTGGACGTGGTAGCGCTCGTGTTCGAGCACCGCGTCGAGCTCGCTCGGCGACGTGCGCTCGTACAGCCCGCGGCTGACCGCCACCCGCGGCGTGAGCGCTCCGTACACGAACGAGTACGGCTGCTCGGAGTCCACGAGCACCACGCGCCCGGAGAGGTCGGTTCGCACGGCCGCTTCCGCGAGCGTGTCGGGCATCGGCAACTCGAGCTCGGTCACGCGACATGCGAGTCGGCGTGACGCAGCCGCCTGGCGCGCGAGCGAGCGCACGCCGAGGACGGCGCCGGCGCCGACGAGCGCGAGGAACACGGCGGCCGGCAGGAGCGCGTCGTCGCCGACCAGAGCGCCCGGACCGTCGCTCACCACGCGGTAGCCGATCAGCGCAAGGAGGACGCAGCCGGCGGCGCCGCACAGCAGCCAGATCGTCGAGACGAGCCCCGTCGCGGCAATCCCGAGGAAGTTGCGGTTGGCGGTGTCGAGCCTCACGGCTCTTCGCTGAGCAGCCCCTGGAGGCGCCGAAGCATCTCCGGGTCGGCGCGCGCCTCGTCCACGAAACGCGCCATCGCGGCGTCGCCGAACTCGCGCATCACGCCGCGCACGGCGATCTGCGCGACGTCGGACACCGCCGGCTCATAGACGTACCCGCGGCCGTCGCGTACGCGCGCGAGGATCTCCTTCTCGGCCAGTCGTGCGAGCACCGTCATGGCCGTCGTGTATGCGAGCGGCTCAGACCGCGATCGGTTCAACTGCGCGAGCACGTCACGGACGCTCATCGGCCGGCCAGCGGACCACAGGAGGTTCATCACCTCGGCCTCGAGGGGGCCGAGCACCTTCTCGGGGTCTCGTTGCGCCATGGAGGCAGAGTCTACTACGTAAAGATCGTAGAAAGTGTGTCCGACGACACAGTAGTACGACGGTGTCATAGTACGATGACCTCGTCGTTAGTCCCCAAGTCTGGAGGTTCCTGTCATGGAGTCTCTGCTGTTGCTTCTCATCCCACTGGCATGCCCGCTGCTCATGGGCGCAATGGGGGTAGGCGCCTGGATGTGGGCGAAGATGCGCTCCGCGCCGGCGAAGTTCACGAGCAGCCGACACGCGGCGGGAGAGGCGTGACGATGGTCAAGACCGCCGAATCCCCGGAAGTGATCGTCGTGGGCGGCGGCCCGGCCGGCCTCAGCGCGGCTCTCGCGCTCGGACGCCAGCGCCGCCAGGCACTGGTCTGCGATACGGATGCGCCCGCCAACGCGGCCTCCGTCGCGGTTCACGGCGCGCTGGGCTTCGACGCGGTCGCGCCGCGCGAGCTGCGGAGCAGAGCCCGTGAGGAGTGCGCGCGCTACCCGAGCGTGAGCTTTCGCGACGCCGAGGCGCTCGCGGTCGAGCCGCTCGACCGCGGCTTCCGCGTCACGTTCAGAGACGGACCGGAGCTGCGTGCTCGCAAGGTCATCCTCGCCTGCGGCCGCCGGTACGAGCTCCCGCCGATCCCGGGCGCGCGAGAGCTCTTCGGCTCCCGAGTGCTCCACTGCCCGTTCTGCCACGGCTGGGAGGCTCGTGACATGGCGCTGGCGATCATCGGCGGCGACGCTCACGCGTTCCAGCTCGCGGTCATGCTGCGCGGCCTCAGCGACCGGTTGATCCTCTGCACCAACGGGGCGCCTGCCCTCGAGGACGATCAGCTCGACCAGCTTCAGCGCGCCGGCGTGGCGCTGCAGGAGCAACCCGTAGCGCGATCGCCGAGGCCGGCGACGGCGTCGAGCTGAGCTTCGCCGATGGAGGCTCCGAGCGGCGCGACGCCGTCTTTCTCCACCACACCCCCGCGCGATCACGAGCTCGTGGAGCGCCTGGACCTCGACCGCGGCGACGAGGGACGGATCCAGGTGGATCAGACCGGCCAAACTTCGATCCCCGGGCTCTACGCCGCGGGCGATCTGTGCACCTTCGCCCAGGTGACGCTCGCGATCTCGACCGGCGCCGTCGCCGGCTCGGCCGCGAGCATGGCGCTGGGCTACGAGGACCTGGCAAGGCGAGCTGAGCGGCGATGACCAAGCCCACCGACACCGTTCACCACCCGATCTTCGCGCGCCTCTACGAGCGCATCAGCGCCACCGCCGACCGCCGCGGCGCCGACGAGCACCGGACCGAGCTCCTCGCCGGTCTCACCGGACGCGTGATCGAGGTCGGGGCGGGCAACGGCCGCAACTTCGCGCACTACCCGAGCACCGTGACCGAGGTGCTGGCCGTCGAGCCCGAGCCGCGCCTCCGCGAGAGCGCGCTGCGCGCGGCCGCCGACGTGAGCGTGCCCGTTCGAGTCATCGACGGCGTCGCCGACCACCTCTCCGCTGACGACGGGTCGGCCGATGCCGGCGTCGCCTCGCTCGTGCTGTGCACGGTGCCCGACCAGGACGCCGCGCTCGCCGAGTTGCGACGCGTGATCCGCCCGGGCGGCGAGCTGCGGTTCTACGAGCACGTCGTCTCGCGCCGCTCGGGCGCGGCGCGGCTCGAGCGCGCGCTCGACGCCACGATCTACCCGCACCTGTCCGGCGGCTGCCACCTCGCTCGCGACACGCTCGCCGCGATCGAGCGCGCCGGGTTCGAGATCCGGTCCTCCCGGCGGTTCGCGTTCGGCCCCAGCGCGCTCGGGCCGCAGGTCGCCCACGTCCTCGGCACCGCGCATAGGCCATGATCGGAATCGCCGTGGCAGACGTCGTGCTGACCATCCTCGGCGTGCTTGCGTGCATCCTGCTCGCGGCCGCGGCCGTCTGGCTGCTGCCGCGGCTCGCGCGGCGCAGCCGCTTCCTGCGCAGGCTCCGGTCGCGCACCCCGATCGACCGGATCGTGTCGTGGGTCGAGGCCGAGCAGCCAGACCTGCGCCGCGCGAGCGCCCCCGACGGCACGGTCACGCTGCTGTTCTCCGACATCGAGAACTCGAGCCGACTCACCGAGCGGCTCGGCGACGCTCGCTGGCTCGACCTGCTCGCCGCGCACAACACGATCGTGCGCGCCCAGGTCGACGAGCACGGCGGCTACGAGGTCAAGTCGCAGGGTGACGGCTTCATGATCGCCCTCCCAACCGCGCGCCAGGCCGTGCTGTGCGCGATCGACATCCAACGCGCTCTGCTACGGCGAGCGGCCCGCGGCGACTTTCCGATCCGGGTGCGGATCGGCATGCACACGGGCGAGGCGATCCGTCACGCCGGCGACTTCTTCGGCCGCAGCGTCGTGCTGGCCGCGAGAATCGCCGACCACGCCGGCGGCGGCGACATCCTGATCTCCTCGCTCGTGCAGGAGCTGATCGCCGACCGTGTAGAGATCGTTACGCACCCTGCCGGTGACGCCGAGTTCAAGGGCCTCGACGGACGGCACGAGCTCTTCCACGTGCACTGGACACCGCCGGAACCTGTAGCTCGAGACCTGCGTCCGCGCGACCTGCGTCCGGACGACGCGGCGTAGCCGTCGCGTGACGTTCGACCGCGCGGTGCGCGAAAGTGCCCTGGGGGTCAACGAAGGACCTTCGTAGTTGCGCGATCCATTCGGCTCGCCGCTACGTATCTCGCCCGGGAGCGAGCCAGACCCGACGGAGGAAACACGCGGCCCGACACATCGATGCGACGGCTTTCCGCAACGCCAGCGCTGGCGGCAGTGGTCGCCGTGTCGGCGACCTTCTTCGGGATCGAGTTCGCGCCCGAGGCAACACACGAGGAAGCGGGGGCCGGGGCGGAGCACGTCGAGAGCCACGAAGCGGAGGAGGAAGAGCATCTTCAGCAAGACGCCGGTGCCGGCCTGGTGCCGAGCGCGATCCTCATCTCCATCGGCGCAGGTGCGGTAGTCGCGTTGGCAGCGCCGCTCGCCCGTCGGCGCAAGCCAGAGCACCAGGTCGGTGCAGAAGTCGCCACGCTCACCGCGCCGGATCTCGCGAGCACCCTCCGCATCGTGGTGGCGCTGCTCTCGATCGCCGCGGCGGTCATCCACGGGCGCGGTCGTGAACACGCTCGTCGTGATCACCTGGATCATCTCCCGCACAGTTGGCGTTCCCGTCGGCCCAGAGGCCGGCGAGTCGGAGCCCATCGGTTTCGTCGACGTTCTGGCGACCAGCTTCGAGGCGGTTCTCGTCACCGTCGCCTCGGCGCTTGCGCTGCGGCCGCCCGCCGCGGGCCGCGCTCTCCGGGCGCTCGCTAACGTGGGCGCGAGATGGGCGACCGCGTTCGCGGTCGTCGGGCTGACGGCGCTGGCGCTGGCGCTCTTGCCCTAGCAAGGAGTAGGCCGCTGGTGCGAATCCAGCGCGGGCGCTTCAGCGAACAGCCTACAAACCAAACCGATCACGGCCTGCGACATAAACAGGAGTTGCCGACCGGCGGCGCGGCTAGCTTCGTGTGCGTGCGCAACGCAACCCACGAGCTGGTCGGAGTCTCGCTGGCGATCATGGCCGGGCGGGCGTTCGAGGCCGGGGCGCCAGAGACCGTCGGCCTGGCCGCGGCGGCGCTCTTGGGCTCCCGGCTGCCGGATGTCGACCAGCGCGGCGCGCGCGTCCACCGGCGAACCGGGCTCGAGCGGGGCAGCGTGCTCGTCTGCGCGGTCGGCGCCGTGCTGCGACTTCCGTTCGTCGCGTTCGCGGTGCTCGCGTCGCATCGGGCGGTAACGCACTCGGCGCTCGCCTGCGCCGCCGCGGCTGCCTTGGCGGCGTTCGTCGCGGCGCCGCTCGGGACCAGCGTCGCGCTCGTCGTGAGTGGCGGCGTCGCGATCGGCTACACGGCGCACGTGGCCGCCGACGCCTGCACGCCGGGCGGGGTGCGGCTGTGGGCGCCCGCCTCGCGACGGCGCGTATGGCTGCTTCCGGCGGGTGCGCGCATCCGCACGGGCAGTTGGGGCGAGGCGGCTCTCGCTGCAGTGGCGGTTGCGGCGCCGGTGCTCGTGCTGCTTGCCTGAGCGGCTCATGTCCTGTCGCGTTCCGCCCGCTGTAGACGTCGCTGAACCTGCCGCGCCATTGCCTCTGGCGCGCCACGAAGTGGCGGCCCGCGCAACTGGGCGGCGTAGACGCAAGACGGGCCGGCGCCGGCGACCGTAGCCCACCAGCGGCCGCGACGCCCTGAGAGCTGACGGGAATCGATCGACCGGCCCTCCGGCTCAGACCCTCCCGGTCCTTGACAGGTCCAGGCCGCATACGGCGACGCGCACTGTGAAGGCTGGCCGCGCGTCGGACCTGCGCCCCGAGGTGGGCGCGTCAGTCTCACGTCACCTAGCAGCGCCGCGCCGGTTGCCATCAATGGTCACTGGTCGCGCCAAGATTCGTGTCCTATGCAGGCCAAAGTACGACGTAAGACGACCGGTTACGACGCAGGACGACGGGCCAACGTTCCATGGTAAGGAAGGGGTCGCCGGTTCGAGTCCGGCAGAGGGCTCTCACGAAAGCCCTGCAAGCGGCCGCCGCGGTGGATCGCCGCGACGGTACGAGCGAGTTGGGTCGCATCGCCAAGGTACTCAGGCGGTACAGCGCCGGCCGCTATCGGCGATCGTCTTCGTCGCGACGCGGCTCGGAGGCACGTACGGCATCACGAGCTGTCTCGCGACGATCCCTCCCGGCTGGTGGGGCCGCAGCCGCGCCACGATCATCCGGCTCCGGTGGTCCCGTGAGCGCTGCGGCTCCACAGCGGCGCCGCTTACGAACTCGCCGGCGGCGCCCTAGCTTCTGGTTGCGGGCCGCGCGAGCTCCCAGTGCTCGATGTGAGCGTGCTCACGCGGGGCGTGCCGACGCGCGCTCGCGATCACCGTCGTGGCGAATGCGTCGGAGAGTTCCTCGAATGGCTCGTGCGCGTCGAACGGGACGGTGAGGAAGGCCTCCAAGTCGGCGCGCGCGAAGAGGGGCTCGGGCGCGAAAACGACCCTCACCGTGCCGGTGACCCGCCAGCCGCCGTCGCCTGCCTGCTCGAGGCGAGCGTTGCGGACGTCGAGTTCCCAGCTGCCGTCGGCGAGGGTGCTACGCGTTTCCTCGTGCGAGCGGAGTTGCGAGTCCAGGAGCAGCTTTGGATCCTGGTCGCGATGGATGGCGCCCCATTCGAGACGCTCGGAGTCGCTCATCCACACCGTGACGTTCACGTCCACTTCGTCGGCGTCGTCGTTCGCCCATTCGACGGCGTCCTCGTAGGCCTCGTAGACCGGCCAGTAGCTACCTTCGTGCATCGACCGCGTCGGCGGCCAGCGGTGCAGGAAGAATGCGGCAAACCACGGGGCGCGAAATTCGCCCCAGCCGGCAGGCCGATCTGCGCGACCAGGTCGACCATCGCGGTCGCGATCCCGGCACGGCGGCGATCGGGCGCGACCCATACGGAGTCCATGACGATCGCGTGACCGCCCCAGCGTTCGTCGCCCTCGGCAAAGAACGGCCCGATCGAGCCGGGGCCGACGATCTCGTGGATGTCGGTCTGCTCGTCGTCGAGCGTGTCGACGAAGTAGAACACGGTCGAACCGACCAGCCGGCGCCGCTCATGGGCGACCAGCACCACGTACCGGCCGGTGTCGTCGAACCTGCGCGTGGTCACGGTTCGGAGCTCGCCGTCGCGCTCTTTCGAGCGTTAGGCCGTAGTTCCAGGTGCGGTAACGCTCTCCCGCGCGTGCGGGGCGCACGACCAACGGGCCGGTGGCGCGGCAGGTTTTCGCGCTCGCCGTCGCGCCAGCAACTCCTCGAGCGAGGCCCGCACGAGCGGCAGCCGGCTCCGGCCACTCTGCGTGCAGGGCCGCTCGCTGATCCGCGTAGATGCCAGCGGACGCCCAGCCGTGCCGGCGCATGTGCACGCGGGCGGCATAGCGCTTGGCGGCGCGTGGCGAGCTTGCGCCGATCGCGCGCGCCAACTGCCGCCAGCTGATCGGGGCGGAGTACGGCGACCACCGTATCAACGCCCTCGCCGCCTCCTCGGAGGTCAGCATGCGGCCACTGTAAGCGCCGCCTGGGCTGCGCGCGCTGGCACGAGGCGTTCGCGCTGCGAGGTTGTCCGGATCGTCGTGGAACTTCGGCGGCGATCCTCAGGGTTGACGGTCAGACGGTAACGGGCTCGGCGATCTCGGTGCGGTCGGGTGTGGTCGGGGCGGCGGTGAGGGCGTGGCGTTCG
>JBOGYU010000154.1:0-9690 GCA_050696935.1 Solirubrobacteraceae bacterium
TCGCCCGGCCGCGCGAGCCCGGCCAGCCGCTCGTCGGCCTTCAGGATCGAGCCCGCCGCCGGCAGCAGCACGTGGTCGCGAATGCCCGCGAAGACCCGCCGCGCCTGCGCCAGCGGGTCGCCGGAGCCGTGGTGCACGAACAGCGCGGCGCCGTGGTCGATCAGCCACAGGCGCCCGTGCCAGCGGAGCAGGTTCGGGTTGCGCGGCGTGCGATCGACGTTCTCGACCAGCGCGTCGAGCCACACAACCGCCGCCGCCAGCTCCGGCGCCGGCGGCAGCGCGGGCGCGTACGGCAGCGCGCCGGGCAGGAAGTCCACGCCCAGGTTCGGGCCGCCGCTGGCCCGGATGAGATCCTGGATCTCGGGGTCCGGCTCGGCGCGCGCGAGCTCCGGGTCGACCTCCGCCACCACCAGCTCCGGCACCGGCAGCCCCAGCGCGCGGGCCAGCTCCCCGGCGACCACCTCGGCGGCCAGCGCCTTCGGCCCCTGGCCGGCCCCGCGGAACTTGAGCACGTACAGCCCGTCGTCGTCGGCCTCCACCAGCCCGGGCAGCGAGCCGCCCTCCCGCAGCGGGGTCACGTACCGGGTGGCCGTCACGGTGCGCAGCACGGCTGGCATCATCCCGCGCGATGCCGACGCTGTTGTGGGAGCCGCCGCAGGACCTGGTCGAGCGTGCGGTGATGACGCGCTTCATGCGCGAGCACGGGTTCGAGACCTACGAGGAGCTGTGGCGCTGGTCGGTCACGGACCTCGAGGGCTTCTGGGGCTCGATCTGGGACTTCTTCGGCGTCGAGGGCGGCTACGAGCGGGTGCTGGCCTCCCGCGAGATGCCCGGCGCGGTGTGGTTCCCGGGCGCGCGCCTGAACTACACCGCGCACCTGTTCCGCGGCAAGGACCCGGAGGCACTGGCGATCGTGCACGCCTCCGAGCTGCGCGAGCAGGCCGAGCTGCGCTGGGGCGAGCTGCGCGAGCAGGTGGCCGGGATCGCCGGCGGGCTGCGCGCGCTCGGCGTCGGGCCCGGGGACCGCGTGGCGGCGTACATGCCGAACGTCCCGGAGGCGATCGCGGCGTTCCTGGCCTGCGCGTCGATCGGCGCCGTGTGGTCGAGCTGCTCGCCCGACTTCGGCGCCCGCTCGGTGATCGACCGGTTCGCGCAGATCGAGCCGAAGGTGCTGCTGGCGGTGGACGGCTACCGCTACAACGGGCGCGACTTCGACCGCCGCGAGACCGTGGACGACATCGCCGCGGAGGTCGGCGGCCGGGTCGTGCGGCTCGGGTACCTCGACGGGTCGGGGTGGGAGGACGGCTTCCTGCGCGACGCGCCGCTGGAGTTCGAGCGCGTCGCCTTCGACCACCCGCTGTGGGTCCTGTACTCCTCGGGCACCACCGGCCTGCCGAAGGCGATCGTCCAGGGCCAGGGCGGGATCCTGCTCGAGCACCTCAAGAAGCTGCACCTGCACGTCGACGCGCAGGCCGGCGACCGCGTGTTCTGGTTCACGACGACCGGCTGGATGATGTGGAACTTCCTCGTCTCCGGCCTGCTCACCGAGGCGGCGATCGTGCTCTACGACGGCAGCCCCGGTCACCCCGACATGGGCGTGCTGTGGGACCTCGCCGACAGCGCCGGCATCACGACGTTCGGCACCAGCGCCGCCTACATCGCCGGGTGCATGAAGGCCGGAGTGGAGCCCGCCGCCGGCCGCGACGTGTCCGCCCTGCGCGCCGTCGGCTCCACCGGCTCGCCGCTCTCGCCGGAGGGGTTCCGGTGGGTGTACGAGCACGTGGGGAGCGACACCTGGCTGTTCTCCACCAGCGGCGGGACCGACCTGTGCACGGCGTTCGTGGGCGGCTGCCCGATCGTGCCGGTCTACGAGGGCGAGCTGCAGGCGCGCGCCCTGGGCGCCGCGATCGAGAGCTGGGACCCCGAGGGCCGCCCCCTGATCGGCGAGGTGGGCGAGCTCGTGGTGACCGAGCCGATGCCGTCGATGCCGCTGTACCTGTGGAACGACCCGGACGGGGAGCGCTACCGCGACTCCTACTTCTCGATGTACCCGGGCGTCTGGCGCCACGGGGACTGGATCGAGATCACCGAGCGCGGCACGGCGATCATCAGCGGCCGCTCGGACTCGACGATCAACCGCGGCGGCATCCGGATGGGCACCGCCGAGATCTACCGCGCGGTGCTGGCCGTCGACGAGGTGGTCGACGCGCTCGTGGTGGACGTGCCGCGCGAGGACGGCGAGGACTGGATGCCGCTGTTCGTCGTCCTGCGCGAGGGGGAGCGGCTCGACGACGACCTCGCCGCGCGGATCCGCGCCCGCGTCCGGGAGGACGCCTCGCCGCGGCACGTGCCGAACGAGATCGTCCCGGTGGCCGAGGTCCCCCGCACCCTCTCCGGCAAGGTGCTCGAGCTGCCGGTCAAGCGCATCCTGATGGGCACGCCGCCGGAGCAGGCGGCGAGCCGCGACTCGCTGGCGAACCCGGAGGCGCTGGACTTCTTCGTCGAGTACGCCCGCGGCTAGTACGTGTACTAGTGGCCCCGTCCGCAAGTACGACGCATTCCGGCGGGCCCGGCCCGCGTCTGCCGGCACCCGGCAGGCGCACACGTACCACCAGTATGCGAGCGCCTGCCGTGCACCGGCAGACACGACCCGGACTCCACCGGGTTATGCGCCGAACTTACGGACGGAACCACTAGTCCGCGTCGTCCGCCGCCTGGCGGGCCCGCCTGCGCGCCTGCGCCGCGCGGATCTGCTCATAGCTCCTGGTGCTGTCGTAGCGCGGCATGGCCACCTCCGCGGAGCGGATGAAGGTGGCGTACTCGCGCTCCTCGCTGACGGTCCGGGGCTTCTTGCGGCGGAGGAAGGGGAAGGTCATGGCTCTGATGGGGCAGGGCGGCTGCGCGACGCCGGCGATCGCGCGGCGGCGAGGATCAGTATACCCGCCGCCCCGGCGGAGATCGCGGCGGCGAGCGCCCATCCGGCGTGCAGCAGCCACGTGCCGGCGCGGAAGCCGAGCACCGCCGCGGCGAGCAGGGCCGCCAGCGTGCCCGCCACCAGGCACAGGCGGAAGCGCAGCAGGATCAGCCGCAGCAGGGGGTGCTCGTCCGTTCGCAGGACGAGTACCGAGAAGACCGCGGACACGGACAGCACGATGCCGATCGCGGGGCCGGACTCGGCGGCCAGCGCGTCGAGGTCGGCGAGCGCGAGCGGCAGCGCCAGCAGCAGCGTGATGACCGCCGTGACGAGAGCGGCGGGCACGAGGAAGCGGCCGCGCTCGGCGCCGTAGCGCACCCTCGCGACCGGCCTGGCCGGCGCGCGCGCCGGGTCGGCCGCGTAGTAGATCGCCGGCCGGTCGGTGTCGCGCTCCCCGGCCGCCAGCACCTCGGCGGTCGCGTAGTCCTCGAGCGTCGTGCTGCGCGCCCTCAGCTCCGCCGGGACGGCGACCTCGAGGTGGTAGCTGGCCGCCTCGGTGGCCCCGGGCGCGTCGTAGTCGTGCGTGAACCCGGCCCGGAGCGAGAACGGCTCGTCGGAGGCGAACTTGAGCACCCGCCGGCGGTCGAGGCCCCCGACCACCGCCCACAGGATGAAGCTGCGCTCCAGGATCTCGGCCCAGGCCCGGAACACGGTCAGCGGCGCCAGCGCGTGCTCGCGCTCCAGCCGGTCCAGCGCCCCCGCCGGCGCCCCGCCGCCGAGCACCGCCTCGATCACGGGGCCGGCCGCGCGCTCCGCGGCGGCGCGCACCGCCTCGCCGGCGTCCTGGGTCTCCAGGTCCTCCTCGAGCGCCACGTAGAGCAGCTCGCGGTCGATCAGCCGGTTCTGCTCGGCCGTCAGCAACGGCACCGAGTGGCCCTCCTCGTTGCGCAGGTCGAAGTGCACGAGCGGGCGCTTCGCGAGCCCCGCCAGCGGCACCACGCACTCGCCGGCGCCCGACACGATCAGGTGGTCGCGGTACTTGGCGGGCACCGTGAAGTCGACCGACACGGCGCGCCGCACGTCCTCGTGGCTCAGCACCGTGATCGTCTCCACGCGCCGGTGGCGCCACGCCGCCTTGCTGCGGAGCAGCTCGAACGCCGCGCCCGCGACGTCCGCCGCGTGCTCCTCGAGCTCCTCCGCCGGCCACGCCTCCACGCGGCGGATGGTCTCAGAGGTCGAGGACGACCTTGACGTCGCCGGGACCGGTCTCCACGGCCTGCTCGAAGTCCTCCAGCGGCACGCGCCGCGTGATCAGCCGCTCGAGCCACGCGCGGTCGGCCCGCCCGAGCGCCTCGGCCGCCAGCCCGTAGTGGTGCAGGTTGGCGTTGACCGAGCCGAACACGACGTCGTTCTCGAGCACCAGCTCGCGGTTGAGCGCCCCCGCGTCCACCGTCAGGTCGCGCCCCTTGGGCGAGACGCCGGTGAGGCAGACGACGCCGGCGGGCGCGTTGTGCTCCATCGCGTCGAACACGAGCTGCCCGACGCCGGTGGCCTCGACGATCACGTCCGGCAGCGCCTCGCGCGCCACCGTCGGCACGTCGCTGTGGTGGTAGTGGGCGCCGAGGTCGGCCACGAGCCCCGGCTTCGGGCCGTCCGTCGCCCGGTCGAGCACGTGCACCTCCAGCCCGCGCTGGACGCCCAGCAGCGCCGCCAGCAGGCCGATCGGGCCGGCGCCGGTGACCAGCGCGCGCTCGGGCGCGAAGTAGGCGCGGCGGCCGATGCGGTCGATCTGGTCCCACGCCTTGGCGACGATCGACGCCGGCTCCATCAGCATCCCGACGGACTCGAGCTCCGGGTCGAGCCTCACCGCGTACTCGGCCTCCAGGGTCCAGCGCTCGGAGCCGTAGCCGTGCAGCTCCTTGATCCCGCGCTCCGTGTAGCGGCCGTTGCGGCAGAAGTCGAACTCCCCGCGCGCGCAGGCGGCGCAGGGCTCCGGGTCGGGCCGGCGGACGACGCCGACCACGAGGTCACCCGCCGCGAACCCCACGGCGGCCTCCACCACACGGCCGAGCGACTCGTGGCCGAGCACCAGCCGCTCCTCCCCCGGCGGGGCCCAGCCGTACTCGCCGGCCATGATCTCGCGGTCGGTCCCGCACACGCCGAGCGCGATCCCGTCCACGAGCAGCTCGCCCGGCCGGGGCTCGGGGTCCGGCACGTCGGTGACCGCGGCGGAGCCGGCCTGGAGCGGGACGACGGTGAGCGCGCGCACGCGCCTATCGTGACACCCATGCGCTCCCGCTACGACGCGGTGGTGGTCGGCGGCGGCCACAACGGCCTCGTGGCCGCGGCGTACCTCGCCCGCGCCGGCCGCTCCGTGCTGGTGCTCGAGCGCCTGGAGCGCCTCGGCGGCGCCGCGGTGTCGGAGGCGCCGTTCGCGGGCGTCGACGCCCGGCTGTCCCGCTACGCCTACCTCGTGAGCCTGCTCCCCGCGCGGATCGTGGCCGAGCTCGGGCTCTCGTTCCGCACGCTGGAGCGGCGCATCTCCTCCTACACGCCGGTGCCCGGGACCGGCCGCGGGGTGCTCGTCGACTCGGCGGACGCGGCGCGCACCCGCGCGTCGATGGGCGCCGGGTTCGACGCCTGGCGGGCCTTCCACCAGCGCATCGCGCGGGTCGCGCGGGCGGTGTTCCCCACCCTGCTGGAGCCGCTGCCCTCGCGCGAGGAGTTGCGCCGCCGCGTGGACGACGACGAGGCGTGGGAGGACCTCGTGGAGCGGCCGCTCGGCGAGGCGCTCGAGGCAGCGCTCGAGGACGACGTGCTGCGCGGGATCGTGCTCACCGACGCCCTGATCGGCACCTTCGCGAGCGCGGCCGAGCCGAGCCTGCGCCAGAACCGCTGCTTCGTGTACCACGTGATCGGCGGCCCGTGGAACGTCCCCGCCGGCGGAATGGGAGCGCTGCCCGGCGAGCTCGCCGCCTGCGCGGCGGGGGCCGGCGCCGAGCTGGTCACCGGCGCCGAGGTGACCGGGATCGAGGCCGACGGCACGCGCGCCGTCGTGCGGCTAGACGGCACGGAGGTGGGGTGCGACCACGTCGTCGCCGGCTTCGCCCCGGCGGTGCTCGACCGGCTGCTCGGGCTGCCGCCCGCCGAGCCGCCGGAGGGCGCCCAGCTCAAGGTCAACATGGTGCTCTCCCGGCTGCCGCGCCTGCGCGACGCGAGCGTCGCGCCGGACGAGGCGTTCGCCGGCACGTTCCACGTCAACGAGACCTACTCCCAGCTCGAGTCCGCGTTCGAGGCGGCGCGGGCCGGCCGCCTCCCCTCGCCCGTCCCGTGCGAGACCTACTGCCACTCCCTCAGCGACCCGAGCATCCTCGGCCCCGGCCTCGCGGCCCACACGCTGACGCTGTTCGGCCTCCAGCTGCCGGCGCGGCTGTTCGAGGGCGACCGCGAGGCGCGCACGCGCGAGGCGCTGGACGGGGCCCTGGACTCGCTCGACTCCGTGCTCGCCGAGCCGATCCGCGACTGCCTGCTGATGGGCCCGGACGGCGAGCCGTGCCTGGAGGCCAAGAGCCCGCTCGACCTCGACGACGAGCTCGGGCTCCCCCGCGGCTGCATCTTCCACCGCGACCTCGCATGGCCGTTCGCCGAGCGGGAGGACGAGGTGGGGACCTGGGGCACCGAGACGGCGATCGCCAACGTCCACCTCGGCGGCGCCGGCGCCCGCCGCGGCGGCGGCGTCAGCGGGATCCCCGGCCGCAACGCCGCGATGGCGATCCTCGGCGCGCTCACGCCCTCGAGTCGCACCAGGCGCGGATGACGGCCTCGAGGCGGGCAACACGCCGGCGATCCGGCTGGACCAGACGAGCGCCGGCGGCTTCGGGGCGCAGGCATGGGACATCGGCGGCCCGAGGACAGCCGCGTCCTGACCGACCTCGTCAACAACGGCCCCGCGCTCGCGCGCTTCACGAACACCGCGGCGACCGGGCAGGACTGGCAGGCCGGGAACCGGGACGCGACCGACTTCTTGATCAAGCCGTCCGGCGGTTCCGACGCATTCACGCTCTCCCCGTCGGGCGACGCCATGGCGGCCGGCGCGCTTCAGCAGAACGCGGACCCCGCGGCGACCGACAGCCGGGCGCCGGTCGACGGCGATCAGGTGCTCGAGAGCGTCACCGAGCTGCCGGTCGAGAGCTTCGAGTACGCGGGCGACGGGTCGAACGCCCGCCACCTCGGCCCGAGCGGCGCGAACTTCCGGGCGGCCTTCGGGCTCGGCGCAAGCGACGCGGCCGTGGCGCCCGGCGACATCGGCGGCGTCTCGCTCGTGGCGATCCAGGCCCTTGCCCGCAATGCTGCCGCGGCGGACGCGCGCGTCGACGGCGTGGCCGGTCGGATCGGCGTGGTGGAGGAGCTGGTCGGCGCGCTCGGCGGCGACGTGGGCGCCATGAAGACGATCGGCACGCAGCTGGGCGACTCGGCTCGAAGCTGACCGGCCTGGCAGCCGCCGACACCACCGCGGCACGCAAGATCAAGGCACTCCGGGCCAGGGCCAACAAGCAGAACAGGCGGCTGAAGAGGCTCGAGCGCAAGCTCCGGGCGCTCGCTAGTGCCCTCGCCGGCGCCGGCCCGCGGCGGGTGAAAATGGTGCAGGATGGGGGCGTCGTCCGCTGACGCCGGACGTTTCTACGGTGCCCGTGAGCCCGTGGCTAGTTTGCCGTGGGGAGCCTCTCCCGGATCCCGGGACTGTTGCCGTGAGCACGGGCGCGGCCTCGCCGGCTTTCGCTCGCGACGCTTCGGAGCCTGCGCGGGCAGACGGGAGTCCTCTCCCATAGCAGCCGTTCGCCACCCTGATGCTGCGCGTATGTCACAACCATACTGCGCATCCGTCAGCTACAGTTTGCGCATCCGTCAGACTCGGTCTCAGCTCTTTGCCCGCCACGTCAAGCCGCAGATCGACGCGGCGATGCACGACACCCCGGTCGTGGTGATCGTCGGTCCTCGCCAATCCGGCAAGAGCACACTCGCGGCGCTGATCGCCGCCGAGCGGGACGGCCGCCAGGTGACCCTCGACGATGCCGGCCCGAGAGCGGCAGCGAACGCCGACCCGACAGGGTTCATCGAGGCGCTCGAGGTGCCGGCGGTGATCGACGAGTTCCAGAAGGCCGCCGAGTTGCTACCCGCGATCAAAAGCCGAGCGGACCGGGCGCGCTCAGGCGGGCGACGAGCAGCAGGCATGTTCCTGCTTACCGGATCCGCGAACGTCTGGGCAACCTTGCGGGTCTCCGAGTCGCTGGCCGGGCGTGCCGAGCGAGTCCAGCTGTGGCCGCTCTCGCAGGGCGAGATCCTCGGCCGGCGGGAGAGGTTCATCGACGGATTGCTCGCCGGCCGGGTCCCACAGATCACCGCTGCCCCGACCGGACGGCACGCGATCTCCGCACCCGTGGTCGCCGGTGGATACCCGGAGATGCTCGCGCGAACCGATGCACGGCGCCGCGCGAGTTGGCTTGAGAACTACGTCCTGATGATCATCGAACGGGACGTGCGCGACCTGACCACGGGGGCCCAGAAGCTCGACGAGCTTCCGCGACTGCTCACCGCCGCCGCAGCGCGTGTTGGGGGCCTGCTCGAGATCACGGGGTTGGCGAGAGACACGAACCTGACGCGGGATACGGCAAGCCGCTACCTGACCCTGCTCGAGCTGCTGTTCCTGCTGCGGCGCGCACCGGCATGGAGCAGGAACATCGGACAGCGCCTGATCAAGGCGCCAAAGCTGTGGCTTCCCGACAGCGGCCTCGCCTGCCAGCTCGTCGGATACGGCGAGCGGCGCTTCGAAGAAGACGACACCCCGGTCGCGGGGGCGCTGTTCGAGAACTTCGTCGCCTCCGAGATCACCAAGCAAGCGACATGGTGCGACGCGGACGTTCGCCTCCACCACTTCAGGACCGCCGGCGGACGAGAGGTCGACCTCGTGCTCGAGTCCCGCGACGGCACGATCGCAGGGATCGAGTCGAAGCTCACCGCAAGCGTCCGCGAACGCGACTTCCGCGGTCTCGCTCACCTGCGCGACCGGCTCGGTGACCGGTTCCGCGCCGGTGCCGTGGTGCACACCGGCCCGGACACGCTCCCATTCGGCGACCGGCTCTGGGCCGTCCCGGTGTCTGCACTGTGGACGTCCGGGTAGCTCGGCAGAGAATCAAGGCAGAACGCGGAACCCAATCGGGGCGAACGGTTCAAATTCCGATGAGACGGGCGATTGGCACCGGCTGCAACGGTATTGCAGCGCGCGATCCGCGCTCGACCCGGGCATCGCACCATGCAATACCGCGCGCAAGCCGCGCTCGTCGCTACGAGACGCGGCAAGCTTGTGGGCGACGGTCTCGACACTTCCGGCCCACTGGGCGGGCCGTGACGCTGACGACGGCAGTCGCGTCGTCGTCGAGCTCGTAGAACGCCTCGCGAGCGTCCGGTGAGGCGCAGCGCGCAAAGCCGCCATCGGCGCTGGAGCCTCGGGCTGCCAAAGGCGACCTTCGTCGCGGCAGCTATGGGACCGCCCGCCGCGAGAGGAGGATCCGGCTCGACCGGGAGTCGAGTCGACCAGTGCCCGACCGGCGGTGTGGGTCGCGAAGAGCTGCGGGTAGTGCTGGCCTAACCTCAATACCCATAACTTAACGTCCGGTGCTCCGGGTACGGTTGCCGCATGCCCCGGGCCGGCTGGGTCAAGCCCCGGACCGATCAGCGCCTCTGCGATCACATCTCGATCGGGGTTCTGACACGCACCT
>JBOGYU010000155.1:0-9604 GCA_050696935.1 Solirubrobacteraceae bacterium
GCCGACGTGCTCGTCGACTGGGACGGGGCGCTGGTGACCGGCGCGCGCGTCGAGCCGGTCAAGGCGCTCGACCCGACGCGGCGGCTCTTCCGCGTGAGCGGCGGGGAGCGCGAGCCGCTCGGCGGGGACGTCGAGCGCGGCCGGCTGCGGGCGACGGCGATGAACGCCGGCGAGTCCGTGGGGGTGGCCGAACGGGCGATGCACATGGCGGTCGAGTACGCCAAGGAGCGCAAGCAGTTCGGGCGCGCGATCGGCTCCTACCAGGCGGTCTCGCACGCGTGCGCTCAGATGCTGTTGGAGGTGGAGGGCGCGCGGTCGGCGGTCTACTGGGCCGCATGGGCGCTCGACCACGAGCCCGAGACGGCGCCGCTGGCGGTGGCCTGTGCCAAGGCCTACGCGGGCGACTGCGGGCGCCGCGTCACGCGCTCCGCGCTCCAGGTCCACGGCGGGATCGGCTTCACGTGGGAGCACGACCTGCACTTCTTCCTCAAGCGCGGCGAGGCCAACGCGCACGCGTACGGCGACGGGGCGCAGCACCGGGAGCGGATCGCCGCCCTCGCCGGGCTCTGAACCCTGGGCGGCCGGCGCGCGTAACCCCAACCTAAAGGGGACTGTCCCCTTTATGTTCGGAGGGGAGGTTGTGGCGTGAACCGACGCAGACTGCAGCTGGTGCTGGGGTTCGGCGTGGCGATGCTGCTCGCGGCCGTGGGGGTCGCGGTGGCGGGCGGCGGCCAGACCAACGTGCGCGAGACGCTCACGGGCTACGAGGAGATACCCACGCTCTCGACGCCCGGCAACGGGAGCTTCGAGGCGCGGATCAGCCGGTTCTCGGACCGGATCGACTACGAGCTGTCGTACGCCGACACCGAGAGCGCCGTGACGCAGGCGCATATCCATCTCGGGGCGCGGGCCTTCAACGGTGGCATCAGCGCGTTCCTGTGCACCAACCTGGGCAACGGGCCCGAGGGCACGCCGGCCTGCCCGCCCGCGCCGGCCACCGTCACGGGCACCATCGAGCCCGAGGACGTGGTCGGGCCCGCCGACCAGGGGATCGCGCCGGGTGAGTTCGACGAGCTCGTCGACGCGATCCGCGCCGGGGCAACATACGCGAACGTGCACACCACCGGCCGGCCCGGCGGCGAGATCCGCGCGCAGCTCGACGAGCGCGGCCGCCACGGGGACGACTGACCGAGCTTGTGGGGGTGGGGCGCGCCCGCCTGCGCCCTACCCCCGCAGGAACTCCTCCACCGCCCGCTCCTTGGTCGTCTCGTCCACGGTCAGCCCCTGCCCGCCGTCGGGCAGCGTGGTGAAGCCGCTCGGCTTGAGCACCTGCCGCTCCGCGCTCCCGCCGATCAGCTCGGCGCCGATCAGGCCGAGCAGCGACGGCCCGGCCATGTCCGAGCGGACCGCCTGGGGCGCCGCCCAGGACACCCACGGCAGGCGGATGAAGGTCTCGAAGGAGATGACCTTGTCCTTGATCGCGTTGAGGATCTTCTGCTGCCGGCGGACGCGGGCGCGGTCGTCCTCCTGCGGGCGGCACTCGTTCTTGCGCGTGCGCGCGAGCGCGAGCGCCTGCTCGCCGTCCAGCTCCGTGGTGCCGCGCTTGAGGCGCAGCGTGTAGCCGCCGTTGCGGGTGCCGCCGTTGATCTTCGACACCACGCAGGAGCCGGTGTAGTCGACGCCGCCGAGCGCGTCGATCAGCGCCGGGAAGTTCGCAAAGTTGACCTCGACGAGGTGGTTGATCTCGATCCCGAGGTAGGACTCGAGCGTCTCGACCGCCAGCGCCGGGCCGCCGCGAGCGTAGGCCGCGTTGACCTTGTCCTGGCCGTGGCCGGGGATGTCCACGACGGTGTCGCGAAGAATCGAGAGCTGGGCGTTGGCGCCGCCGCCGGCGCGCAGGAGCAGGATGGAGTCGCTGCGGCTCGGGGCCCCGATGGTCTGGGCTCCCGGCTCGGCGTTCTCCCTCGTGCGGGCGTCGGAGCCGAGCACGAGGATGGTGTTGGGCGAGGTGAGCGTGAAGCCCCCGCCGCTGAGGTCGGCGTCAGCCGCGTCGGCGACCTTGGACGACTGGATCTGCGCGCTGATCAGGAAGACGACGAGGGAGATCAGCAGCCAGCCGGCGACGGCCATCGCGAGGTAGCCGGCGACGCGGCCGGGCGTGAGCTTGCGGATCCGGTCGCGGCGGCGGCGGAAGGGCCACCTTGGGCGGCGGCGCGGCTCCTTCTCCTCGCCTCCGAGGTCGTCGCCGCCACGCCACGGCATGCGCGGGCGGGAGCGGTAGACGGTGTACTGGGGCGGGTCGTCGTGGCGGTCGTCGGCCATGGGGGAGCGGTATGGTGGCCGGCGTGGTCGAGCGAGGCGTCATAGGCGTCGACCTCGGCGGCACCAAGCTCCTGGCCGGCGCAGTCGACCCCGATCTCGCGGTCCATCACCGTACCAACCGCCCGGTCCTCGGCCTCGACCAGGACGGGCTGGTCCAGATGGTGGCGGATGCGGTCGAGGAGGTGTGGACCGCCGTGGGCGGCGAGATCGAGGCGGTCGGCTTCGGCATCCCGTGCACGTTCGACGTGCGGACGGGGATCGCCATCCAGGCCGTCAACCTGCCGCTGCGCGACATCGCGTTCGGAGAGCTGATGGCGGCGCGACTCGGGCTCCCCGTGGTCGTGGACAACGACGCCAACGCGGCGGCGCTGTGCGAGGCGCGGGCGCGGCCGGGCTGCACCGAGCTGGTGATGCTCACGCTCGGGACCGGCATCGGCGGCGGGCTCGTGCTCGGCGGCGAGGTGTACCGCGGGTGGCTCGGCGGCGGCGCCGAGCTGGGGCACATGGTCGTGGAGATGGACGGCCCGCGGTGCCAGGGCAGCTGCCCGAACCGAGGCTGCCTGGAGGCGGTCGCCTCCGGGACCGCGCTCGTGCGCGAGGCGTCGCTCGCAGTGGCGCGGCGGCGCGACACGGCGCTCGGGCGGGCGGTTGAGGCGGGCCGCGAGCTGACGGGGCCGCTGATCACGGAGCTGGCTCGCGCCGGGGATCCGGTGGCTCGGGACGCGATCGACCTGATCGGCCGCCGGCTCGGCGTCGGCATCTCCTCGTTGGTCAACATCTTCAACCCCCAGGTCATGGTCGTCGGCGGTGGGGTGAGCGCGGCGGGAGACCTGTTGCTGGACCCGGCCCGCGAGGTCATGCGCGCGCGAGCGCTGGCGCCCGGCCGCGACGTCGTGCGCGTGGAGGCGGCGATCCATGGCGCCGAGGCCGGCCTGATCGGAGCGGCGATCATGGCCCGCGAGTACACGGGGGCCGTGCGTGCAGGGCTGCGGTCGCCGGCCGGCTCCGCACCCTCGTCCCCCGGCTCGTCGTCCCCCCCAGAGTTGGCGATATGAGCGCGGGGCGGCTCGTCGTCTGCCCGACGCCGATCGGGAACCTCGAGGACGTGACGCTGCGCGTGCTCTCCGCGCTCCGCGACGCCGACGTGGTCGCATGCGAGGACACCCGCCGCACGCGCGTGCTGCTCGAGCGCTACGGGGTCCAGGCGACGCTGATCAGCTACCACGAGCACAACGAGCGCGAGCGCGCGGCGGAGCTGGTCGAGCGCATGGGCGGCGGCGCGGTCGTCGCGCTGGTCTCGGACGCGGGCATGCCGCTGGTCAGCGATCCGGGCTACGTGCTGGTGCAGGGCTGCGTGGCGGCCGGGCTCGAGGTCGAGGTGCTGCCCGGCCCCTCGGCCGCCCTCGCCGCGCTGGTCGCCTCGGCGCTCCCCGCCGACGCCTGGCGCTTCGCCGGCTTCCTGCCCCGCAAGCGGTCTGCGCTCGTGGAGGTCTTCGCGTCCCCCGAGACCGTGGTCGCCTTCGAGTCTCCACGCCGCATGGGCGCCTCGCTGGCGGCGCTCGCGGAGATCGACCCCACCCGTCCCGCGGCCGTCTGCCGCGAGCTGACGAAGGTCCACGAGGAGGTCGTCCGCGACACGGCCGCCGAGCTCGCCGCCCGCTACGCCGGTCAGGCCCCGCGCGGCGAGGTCGTCCTTGTGATCGGGGGAGCGCCGCCCCGCTCCGACCTCGACCCCGCGGCCGTCGACGCCGTCCGCCGCCTCGTCACCGCCGGCGCCCGAGCCCGCGCGGCGGCGAGCGTCGTGGCCGACCTCACGGGAGCCCCCGCCAACGCGCTCTACCGCGCCGTCGCGGAGTCCTGAACGCAGGTGTGGCGATCTATGGGCACATAGTGACCCATAGCGCGCCACACCCTGACCGCGATCGAACCCGCCTCCTTCAATGCCCGCCGTTGGCCGAGGACGGCATCACGCACGACTTCGCCGCGACCCGTGAAAACACGCACACGGCCGCGCTCCAATTCAGGGCAATCGCACCGGACGCGGCCGATCCGCGCGTACCGTCGAGCGAATGCGCCTCCCCGTCGCCGCACTCGCAGTCCTCCTCACGGCGCCCGCCGATGCGGCGGCCGCCGCATGGAGCCCGCCTGTCGACGGACCGGTCGCCCGCGCGTTCGACCTCGGGCCCGACCCGTTCGAGGCCGGCCGGCATCGCGGGATCGACCTCGCGGCGCCGCCGGGCACGTCGGTCCGCGCGCCATGCGCCGGCCCGGTCGCTGTCGCCGGACGGGTGGGCACGAGCGGAGGAGTGGTCACCCTGCGCTGCGGCCCGTGGCGCGTCAGCCACATGCCGCTGGCGACGATCGCGGTCCGGCCGGGCGATGCCGTGCGCCCCGGCGCCCTCCTCGGCACGCTCGACGTGTCCCGAGCCCACGCCGGCCTGCACCTCGGAGTCCGCCGCCACGGCACCCGCTTCGGGTACGTCGACCCGGCGCGCTTCCTCGCCACGACCGGCCTCCCGCCACCGCTCGTGCCGGGCACGTCGCCCCGCGTCCGTGCCGGCCCACCCCGCCTCGGTCCGGCCCCACGACCGGCCCTCGTCCCACGACCCGCTTCCGGCCCCGTCGTCGCGCCACGACCCGCTTCCGACCCCGTCTTCGCGCCACGAGCGGCTTCCGGTCCTGTCGTCGCGCCACGACCCGCTTCCGACCCCGTCTTCGCGCCACGAGCGGCTTCCGGTCCTGTCGTCGCGCCGCCCGGGTTCGCCGCCGAGCCGCGCCCGGGCTTGCGAGTGGGTTCGAATCCCGCCGGCGGAGGCGGCGTGGCCCCGTGGCCCGCGTGGGCGGGGCTCGCGCTGGTCCTGGCCGCCCTCGGATCGAGGTTGCCGCGGCGACCGCGTGTCGCGTGGGGCCGCCTTGCCACGGCAGGTACGGTGATCCGGATGTCCCGATCGATCGACCGGAGGTGATGGCGTGACCGCGCTGGTTCTGGGCTTCGGACTCGGCTTCTTCGTCGCCGCGCAGCTCGGGCCGATCTCACTGCTCGCGATCCGGTCGACGCTCCGCGGCGGCGTGGTGGTCGGGCTCGCGATCGGGGCGGCCGTGGCGATCATCGACACGCTGTACGCCGCCGCGGGGGCGGCGGGAGCGGCCGGGCTGCTCTCGATCGAGCCGCTGCGGATGGCCTTCGGCGTGCTCGGCGCGACGGTGCTCGCCGTGCTCGGCGCCCGGACGCTGTGGAGCGCCTTCCGGGTGCGGATGGGCGGCGAGTCGCGGGAGGAGCTTGCCACGCCGCGCGCCGCGTTCCTCACCGCGCTCGGCGCGACCGCCTCGAACCCGCTGACGATCGCGTCTTGGGCGGCCGTGTTCGCCGCCGCCTCCACCGCGGGCGCGGCGGCCGCCGGCAGCAGCGCTGCGCTGCTGCTCGTGGGCGTCGGCTTCGGCAGCCTGACCTGGATGACCATGCTCGCGGGAGGCGTGTCGGTGGCCCGTCGCTGGGTCGGCCCGCGGCTGCTGCGCACGATCGACGGCGTCGCCGGCGCCGGCATCCTCGGCTTCGGCGGCCTTCTCGCCTACCGGACCCTGCGCGAGTAGCGCGACGACCGCGGCGGGTGCGACGACCCGGCGGGAGTAGCGCGACGACCGCGGCGGGTGCGACGCCCGCGGCAGCCGGGACGAGGCCATGGCGCGCGACGATCGCGACGGGGCCATGGCGCGCGACGAGCGCGACGGGGCCATGGCGCGCGACGAGCGCGACGGGGCGCGCACCGGCGCGCCGCTAGCCTTCGACGCCCGCGCCATGGCCTTCTACGTCACGACCCCGATCTACTACGTCAACGCGGCGCCGCATCTCGGCCACGCGTACACGACGATCGCGGCGGACGTGCTGGCCCGGCACATGCGCCAGCGCGACCAGGACGTGTTCTTCCTCACCGGCACCGACGAGCACGGCGAGCCGGTCGCGCTCGCGGCGGAGAAGGAGGGCATCACGCCGAAGGAGCTGGGCGACCGCAACGTCGAGCGCTTCCAGGCGCTGCTCCCCCGCGTCGACGCCACCAACGACTTCTTCATCCGCACCTCCGACCCCCGCCACGCGCAGCGCGTGCAGGAGATCCTCCAGCGCGTCCACGACAACGGGCACGTCTACAAGGGCACCTACGAGGGCTGGTACTGCCCCCGCTGCGCGGACTTCAAGTCCGACCAGGAGGCGGGTGAGGACCACACCTGCCCCATCCACCGGATCCCGCTCGACCGCGAGCGCGAGGACAACTGGTTCTTCCGGCTCTCCAGCTTCCAGGAGGATCTCGAGCGGCTCACGGCGGAGGACTCCGACTTCGTCCTCCCGCGCCACTTCCGCAACGAGGCGCGCGCCTTCGTCGCCCAGGGCCTGAAGGACGTCAGCCTCACCCGCGCGCGCCTGAAGTGGGGCATCACCGTCCCGTGGGAGCCCGACCAGGTCTTCTACGTCTGGTTCGACGCGCTGCTGAACTACGTCACGGCCCTCGGCTTCGCCCGCGATGGGGACGACCTCACCGACCGCTTCTGGCCGGCCACCTTCCACCTGGTCGGCAAGGACATCCTCAAGTTCCACACGATCTACTGGCCCGCGCTCCTGCTCGCCGCCGGCCTGCCCACCCCCGAGCACGTGTTCGTCCACGGCTTCCTGCTGATGCGCGACGCCTCCGGCGTCGAGCACAAGATGTCCAAGTCGCTCGGCAACGTGCTCGACCCGTTCGAGGTGATGGAGAACTTCGGCACCGACGCCCTGCGCTACTACCTCTTCCGCGAGGTCTCGTTCGGCCAGGACGGCGGCGTCTCCACGATCACGTTCGGCGAGCGCTACGAGAGCGAGCTGGCCAACGAGCTCGGGAACCTCGCGAGCCGCACGCTGTCGATGATCGCCCGCTACCGCGACGGCGTCGTCCCGGACGTCGATACCGACCCGGCGCTCACCCCCGACTTCGAGGGCCTCGCCGCCGAGGTCTGCGAGCTGCTCGACCGGGCGGAGATCACCCAGGCGCTCGACCGCATCTGGCAGCGCGTGCGCCGGCTGAACCGCTACGTCGAGGAGCGCGCCCCCTGGCAGCTCGCCAAGGACCCCGGCGCGGCGGGGGAGCTCGACACCGCGCTGCGCTCCCTCGCCGAGGGCCTGCGCGTGGTGACCGTGCTGCTCGCGCCCTACGTCCCGGAGACGGCGGCCAAGCTCCTGCGCGCGCTGGGGAGCGAGGACCTCTCGCTCGAGGCCGCCGCGTTCGGCGCTCGCCCCGGCGGCGCGCGCGTGGAGAAGCTCCCGCCGCTCTTCCCGAAGCCGGAGCAGTGATCGACTCCCACACGCATCTCGACCGCGGGCCGGCGCCCGAGGCCGAGCTGGTCGCCGCCGCCCGCGAGGCCGGCGTCACCCGCATCCTCACGATCGGCATGGACGCGGGGTCCTGCCGCGCCGCGCTCGCCGCCGCGGAGGCGCATCCCGAGGTGTTCGCGGCGATCGGGCGGCACCCGAACGTCTCCACCGGCTACGACGACGCCGTCACCGAGGACCTGCGCGAGCTCGCCGCCCACCCGCGCTGCCTGGCGATCGGCGAGACCGGACTCGACGACTACCGCGACTACGCGCCCCGCACCGACCAGGAGCGCGCCTTCCGCGCGCAGATCGAGCTCGCGCAGGAGCTGCGCAAGCCGCTGGTCATCCACACCCGCGCCGCCGAGGACGACACGATCGCCACGCTCGCCCGCCACGCCGACGGCCTCGAGGTGATCCTGCACTGCTTCTCGATGCCCGGCCGGCTGGACGAGTGCCTTGAGCACGGCTGGTGGATCTCCTTCGCCGGCAATGTCACCTACCCGCAGGCGGGCGACCTGGCGGACGCCGCGGAGCGGGTGCCGCTCGATCGCCTGCTGGTGGAGACCGACGCGCCGTATCTCTCCCCGCAGCCGTTCCGCAAGCAGCGCAACCAGCCCGCGTACGTCGTCCACACGGCGCACTTCGTCGCCGAGCGCCGCGGCATGGCCTACGAGGAGCTCGAGGCGGCCGTGGACGCCAACGCCGCCCGCCTCCTCGGCTGGTGACCGAGCTCCCGGCGCAGCCGAGCCTGCGCCGCATGCGCCAGTTCGACATTCGCCCCAACCGGGAGCTCGGCCAGAACTTCCTGATCGACTCCAACATCCTCGGCGTGATCGGCCGCGCCGCGGCGCTCGACCCGGGCGACGTCGTGCTCGAGGTGGGCGGCGGGCTCGGCGTGCTGTCGGAGCACCTCGCCGCCCGCACCGCCCACGTGCACGTCGTCGAGCTCGACCGCCGGCTGGAGCCCGCGCTGCGCGACGCGCTCGACCCGCATCCGAACGCCACGCTGCACTTCGCCGACGCCGTCCGGCTCGACCTTGCCGCGCTCGATCCCGAGCCCACCAAGGTCGTCGCCAACCTGCCCTACGGCGTGGCGGCCGGGGTGATCCTGCGCACGATCGAGGAGCTGCCGCTCGTGACCGTGTGGGTGGCGATGGTGCAGAAGGAGGTCGGCGAGCGCTTCGCCGCCGGGCCGGGCACGGCGGCCTACGGCGTCCCGTCGGTGCTCGCCCAGCTCGCGTGCGACGTGAAGGTGCTGCGCCCGATCGCCCGAACGGTCTTCCATCCCGTGCCGAACGTCGACTCCGTCCTCGTGGGCCTCACGCGCCGCGCCTCCGCGCCCGAGCCGGACCTGCGCGCGCTCGTGCAGCAGGGCTTCGCCCACCGCCGCAAGGCGCTCGCCCGCTCGGTGTCGCTGGCCCCCGGCAGCGGGCCCGTCGCCCGCGAGCGCATCCGCGCCGCCCTGGAATCGATGGGCCGCCCCGCCGACGCCCGCGCCGAGTCGCTCTCGCCCCAGGACTGGCGCGAACTTAACGAGCGTCTAAAGGGGTCAGACCCCTTGAGTCGACCGCACGCAGGGGGTCAGACCCCTTGAGTCGACCCCACTCAAGGGGTCTGACCCTGTTGGTGGCGCTCGCACCCGGCAAGGTGAACCTGTCGCTGTTCGTCGGCGCGCCGCGCGCCGACGGCCTGCACCCGCTCGTCTCCGTCGTGCAGTCCGTGTCGCTCGCCGACGAGCTGACGCTGCGCCCCGCGGCCGGCGACGAAGACGAGGTCGTGTGCCCCGGCGTCGAGGGACCCAACCTCGCCGGCCGCGCGCTGGCGATGTTCCGCGAGGCGACCGGCTGGGACGCGCCGCCGCAGCGGCTCGAGATCGTCAAGCGCGTCCCGGTCGCGGGCGGCATGGGCGGCGGCTCGGGGGACGCCGCCGCCGCGCTGCGGCTC
>JBOGYU010000156.1:0-9584 GCA_050696935.1 Solirubrobacteraceae bacterium
GGGGCTCGCTTGAGCCGGATGCTCGGAAACGGGCACGTCCGGTTCTGAGGGGGGCCGGACGCAGCAATGCGTCCGGCCTACCCGTCCAAGGGCAGTGAGGGCAACCTCGAGCCGGTCGCCGCGTACCGCTGGTTTCGTTGCGCTCTGCCCGCCGCCGGCACCGCGCAGCCAGGACGGCATCTCCCTCGCGCGCGACTCCGATCCGCGCCGGCGGGAAACCAGCAGCGCGGCGTCGGTGCGAACTACCTACGACGCGAGCACTCATCCGCCATGGGAAGCGGTAGCGGCCAGGAACGCATCGCTCGACGCTTGCCATTGCGACGAACCCGTCCTGCCATGCCCCTGTTGGTCATCGCCATCGTCGTCCAGGCGGTCCTGTTCGCCTTCTGCGTGATGGCGTACCGCCTGACGACCGGCGAAGAGTCGCTCAAGAGAACATCACGGTCGCGCTGCTCGCCTCTCCTGAACGCGGCGCGCGTTCCGAAAGCAGCAGCACACTTAGGCAGCTGCCTAAGTGTACGCTACGATGCGGCCCATGCCGACCGCCGACGCAGCACAGTTCGACCGGGCGTTCCACGCGCTCGCCGACGAGAGCCGCCGCGCGATGGTCGTCCGCCTGTCGCGCGGCGCGGCGTCCGTGAGCGAGCTCGCCGCACCGCTGGACATGTCGCTGCCGTCCGTGATGCAGCACCTCGACGTGCTGCAGCGCAGCGGCCTCGTGCGCTCGGAGAAGGTCGGCCGCGTCCGGAGGTGCCGGCTCGAGCCCGGCCCGATGCGCACGCTCGAGCAGTGGATCGCCGAGCACCGCGCGATCTGGGAGAGGCACTTCGACCGCCTCTCCGACGTCCTCGACGACGCCTTTCCCACCGACCAAGGAGACCGCCGATGAGCATCCGCCAGCACGACTTCACGATCGAGCGACGGTTCCGCCAGACCCCGGCGCAGGCGTTCCGCGCGTTCGCGGACCCGGAGCTCAAGCAGCGCTGGTTCGGCGTGCCCGAGGGCTGGACCGACGCCAATTGGGAGCTCGACTTCCGTGTCGGCGGCAGCGAGGTGAGCGTGGGACGCGATCCGCGCGGGGCGCTGCACGAGTTCCGCAGCCGGTACCACGACATCGTCGACGGTGAGCGGATCGTCTTCGCCTACGACCTCCTGCTCGACGGGCGGCTCATCTCCGTGTCGCTGACGACCGTCGAGGTGCGGCCCGACGGCGACGGCACGCGGCTCGTCTTCACCGAGCACGGCGCGTTCTTCGACGACCTCGAGGATCCGGCGGAGCGCGAGCACGGCACCGGCCTGCTGCTCGACGGGCTCGCCGCCTTCCTCGGTGAGCAGGTCGCCGCGTGAGCCTCGCGCTCCACCAGCACCGCTTCGCCGCCTGGTAGATCGCGGGCCACTACTTGCAAATCGTCAACGCCTTCGGAGGGGTCGCGATGCCGGACACCACCTGCCACATGTCGATCTCGCTCGACGGTTTCGTCGCCGGGCCGGACCAGAGTCGCGAGCACCCGCTTGGGAAGCGCGGAAGGGAGCTCCACGGCTGGCACCTCGGCGACGAGCGCGCCAACGAGGCCGACGAGACCGCTGTCGGCTGGCTCATGCGCCCGCGCGGCGCCTACGTCATGGGCCGCAACATGTTCGGGCCGATCCGCGGTGAGTGGGAGGAGGACTGGCGCGGCTGGTGGGGGTCCGAGCCGCCGTACCACGCACCGGTGTTCGTGCTCACCCATCACGCCCGCGAGCCGATCGAGATGGAGGGCGGGACGACCTTCCACTTCGTCACCGACGGCTTCGACGCCGCCTACGCACAGGCGCGTGAGACGGCCGGCGACGACGGCGTGGACATCGCGGGCGGCGCCTCCACCGTTCGGCAGGCGCTCGTCGCCGGGGTCGTCGACGAGCTCACGCTCGACGTCGCCCCGGTCCTGCTTGGGTCCGGCGAGCGGATCTTCGACGGCGTCGGATCTTTGGGGTTGGAGCCCGTCGAGGTGCTGCATTCGCCGCTGGCCACGCACATCCGCTACCGCCGGGCGAGCTGAAGGCCAGCTTCCGACACGTCTACCAGGCACCGCTCCGAGTCTCCCGATGCGGACGGCCAGCGACCCACTTCGGGCGTCCGCAAGCGCATTGCCGAGCTTCGGAACCTCGGGAACGTTGACCTCGACCGTCTGGCCGTCTGGTTGATCCAGTCGTCGACCGCTTTCTCACGCGCGAGACGTTGACGCGGTCATCGCGCTCGATTCGGGTCGACGAACGGAGCTTGCACAAGAGATCTGGAGAACCGCGGAGCGTGCGGGAGGAGATGTCTAGACGTCCGGCGCCGCGGACGAAGCCGCCGGACGTTCCGAGCGGCGCAAAAAGGGTGCAGCGCGGCGATCACCGCTTCGCCGACATCCCGCCCTCGCGCATCGCTGGCGCCCATCGCCCGTGCGTTCCCCGTGCCCGCGCTTGTGCGGCTATCGCTTTGGAAGAAAAGGAGCAGCTGCGCAAGTCGGCGCCGCGGCGACCATGGCGCTGCCGCAATGCGCGAAACCGAGCCGTGCCGAACCATCGGCCCCGACCTCTCCGCCGAGCGGCCGAGGACGGCCGGTGGCGCTCGACGCGGCGTCTGCGCCGCGGACGCTACTTGCCGGTGGTGCGGTGCCCGGACGCGTGCGAGTGACCGCGACGCCCGTGCCGGGCACCGGGTCCGCTGCGCGGGCCCCCGCGGTCCGCGGACGGTGTCCGCCGTATCACTCGGCGCAGCGCGTCGTCATGCTCACCGGCCGCGGTGCGCTCCCTCAGCGTCTTCGGATGCACGGTCCGGAACACCGGTCGGCGCTCAGCGTCGGGGACGGCGACTTCGACTTTCACCAAGCTCGCTGCGTGGACGACGATGCCGTCGAGCCCCCCGCCTTCGCCGACAAGCGTGACGAGCTGGCCCTCACGAAAGGACTTCATTCGCCGAGCCTACTCGCGAACCGGCGTGCCTGCGCGCGAACGGCGTCGAGGCGGTCGCCGTGAGCGTCGTATCGGGTGATGAGCGCCGACCATGTGCCCGAGCGCGACGTCGCCGAGCTCAAGCGCACCGCATCCGCACACGCCCGGCACTGGACGGACTCACCGCATCAGTCGCAGTGGGTCGGACTGCCGGACGGCCCGCGCGACGCCGTCAGTTACTGAGCGCGAACGACGAGCGCGACGCCCGAAAGGTCGACGCCAGCTGCGTGGTCGGTGAGCAGCTCGGCGAGCGTCCCAGCGGCCAGTCCTGCGGCTCGAAGGGCGTCCGCATGCGTCGCTGCGCGGAGGATGAAGGTGACCGTCAGCTTGTCGGTGCCGACGGACTGCGCGCCGTGGCGGTCGTACCGGCCGCCGAGGTCGCTGCGCAGCCGGTCGTCGATGACCGAGCGGAGCTCCTGCAGCGCGTGAAGCACCTGCCCGGGCGCGTGACCGCGCTCGCAACTCAGCGCGACGCGTGCGCTGTACCTCGGTCCAGAGGGCTCCGGCGGTGACGTGTTGGGATGCTCAGGCAAGGCGGGCACCGGGCGGCTTCGACGTCGGAGGCGGCGACGCGCACGGGCCAGGCTAGTGGCAGCGTCGGACCGAGGCCGCCCCCCGCCCGTGCCGGCCCGAACAGCGAGGCGCCGGCGTCACTTCGCGACGGCCCGCGACAGCAGCCAGAACTAAGTCCGGCCGTCCGCAGTCGCTTCGGGCCCCGGAGACTGCGCGCTCGGCCACCACCGCAGCGCCAACCCCGGCTCCCGGCGTGCGCGAGCGGGTCGAGATGGTGGTTCAGCAGGCTGTCGCGATGCGCGAGGAGCGGCGTTCGGTGTCGGTCATCGCGTGGCAGTATGCGGCGCTCGTGCACGGAAGTACGTGTTCATCGGTCAACGGCTCGTGCGGACCGCGCCGCCACCGCATCGGCAGGTACACCGTTCTCGGCAGCCGAGAGCGCCGCCGTCCATGCCCCGCTGCCAGCGTTATGAACGAGGTGTGCGAGCCGGTTGCTGGAAAGAACGCGCGGCAGTAGCGTCGCGGCCTGGCCGCGTCCGACATCCGGCAATCCGCGCGGCGCTCGAGGCTCCGCCGGGCACGTTCGAGCGAAGGAAGGAAGCGTCCAATGGTCGTCGTGGGCACGTGGAACCTCGAGAACCTCGTCCGGCCCGGCGACGATGCGGGTCCCAGCGATGACGCGGCCTACCAGGCGAAGCTCGGCGCGCTCGTCGGCGTGATCAATCGGCTTGCGCCCGACGTGCTTGCGGTCCAAGAGGTCGGCGACCCCGAGGCGCTCGCGGATCTCACCGGGAAGTTGAACGGGTCATGGCACACCGAGCTGTCCACCTTCCCCGACGACCGCCAGATCCGCGTCGGGTTCCTCTCGCAACACCCGCTCTCCGACGTTCGGCATCTGCGTGACTTCCCCGCGCGCCTCGCGGCGGTCCAGGTCGCCGACGACGGCACCACGATCGACGCGATGGGCCGCGGCGCACTCCGAGTCCGCATCACCGTCGCCGGCCACGAGCTCGACCTCGTCACCTGTCACCTGAAATCCAAGCTGCTGACCTTCCCCGGCGGGCGCTTCTCGACCGACGACGAAGGCGAGCGCGCCCGCGTCGGCGCCTACGCGCTCTACCGCCGCGCCGCCGAGGCGGTCACCGTCCGCGCGGCCGCCGACGAACTGCTCAACGGCCACGGCGACGAGCGCGCGGTGATCGTGTTCGGCGACCTCAACGACGAGCCGCTCGCGGCCACGACGCAGATCCTGCTCGGCCCGCCCGGCTCGGAGATCGGCACCCCCGGATTCCCGCGGCCCGACCAGGGCGACCCTCGCAGGCTATGGAATCTCGCGCCGCTGATCCCTGAGCAGCGGCGCTTCACGCGCGTGTTCCGCGGCCGCAAGGAGCTGATCGACCACATCCTCGTCAGCCACGCGCTCGTCACTCGCGTCACCGAGGTCGACACGGGCGATGTCCAGCCGCCCTCGATCGGCGACGTTCCGACAGCCCGCCGCGACGAGCCGGCGTCCGACCACGCGCCGGTCGTCGCGCGATTCGACCTCGATTAGCAAACGGCCGCGGCGTCGCTCGAGCCCCCGGGGGCGTGGTCCGTGCAAGCCGACGACAGGGACGTGGAACTCGGTGGCGCGGCTGGCTGACTACTCCGCCTTGGCGGGCGGCGGCCGCTCTCCGGGCGCCTCGACACCGCTCGGCCGGATGGCTGCCGTCTCGCTGGCACCCGCCGCCGACGAGGGAGCCTTCCCGCGCTCGTCCGCGGGACTCTCGACCACCGCGTATGCGCCCTCGTCGAGTCGGCGCACGCGACCCTGCTTGACCAGCCGGGAGATGGTTGCCGCGGCCACGCTGGGCGAGATGCCAGCCGCCTTGGCGACCGCTGCTGAGCTGCTGCCCGGCGCCGCGGTCAGCGCCCCGAGCACCTTCTCGCGCGTCTGCCCGCGCGGCGCCGCCCGGCGGCGCGTCTGCGCCGCCTTCCGTGACGCGGGTTCGGCGGTTGATGGGCCAGCCTCGCCCTTCTTGGCCACGGTGCCCTCGGCACGCGGCGCGCTCGGCGGCGCGCCGACCCGTGAGCGCAGACCCGGCACCGAGCGAGCACCGGTGCGTGCTAGCGCGGCGGCCGCGCGCTCCAGCCGCTGGAGCTCGCGCGCGACCGGACGCAGCTCGCGGATGCGAGCCTCCAACTCCGAGCGAATGCGGTCGACCAAGTCGGGCATCAGCGCTGCCCGAGCATAGATGCCCCGGGCCGCGATCGCTCGCCGGAGCGCAGCTGGGCCAGCCTCATCGTCAACCGGACCCTGTAAGAAGGCACAGAACCGCGCCGCGCATGGGGCGGACAGTGCGTCGCGCCGGCGCACCCGCGCCGTTTGTCCATCGCGACAGCGCGCTCGGGCGCAGAGTCGGCGCTGGCGAGCCAGTGCCGGATCCACGCGAAAGGAGCACTACGGCCGGCGGGATCGTGGCCGACCTGCGCGACGCGCAGACGGTCGCTATTCCCCGTGGCAGCGCTTGAACTTGAGTCCACTCCCGCAGGGGCACGGATCGTTGCGGCCCGTCTCGCGCATCTGCTCCTCGGTGAGGGTAACGAAGTCCCTTGCCGTGAACACTTGCGCGCGCGTCTTGTCGTCCAGCTCGATCTCGAAGCGCTCGAGGACTAGGCCGAGGACGTTGTCGAAGATCCAGAACATTCCGAAGAGCGCGCGGTCGAGCCTGTCCAGGCGCGGCCCGGCGTTGAACCTCACCGTGTCGTCGTCCACGACTTCGACGTTCTGGTTCAGCCCCCAGGACGACACGTGGAGCGTCTGGTTGTTCTCACGGTGGGCGATGTCGTGGAAGAACCTCAGCGTCCGGCGGCTCGCGTCGTCCTTCCAGTGGTGCTCGACCAAGCCCAGGCGTTCATGGAGGCCAATGCCCGTCCAGGACTTGGACCCCCACTGACCGTAGAGACGATCGAGCCGCTTACGATCGTCGGCGTCGAACTCCGGTAGCTCGATCTCGGCGTAGCGCTCGGGGTACTTCGTCATGGCGTCAGCCAGCAACATGCGGGCGTGCTGGTGGTGGTCCTCATAGCGCTGCCTCGCGGCCTCGGGGTCCGTGGCGACCCAGTGAGCGTCGATCATGTCCTCAAACAGCGAGCGATTGAGCATCGACGCCTGCGCTGCGTAGCCCAGCGCCGCAAGCCGGATTGCCGCCTGGAGTGTGTCCAGGCTGCGCGTGAACAGGCTGACAATCACGCCGTCGGCGGTGTCATCGACCCGCCGCCCGGGCCAGTCGCCCGTGGTGAGGCCCTTCGCGTACTCGTACAAGCGCTCGCACGCGCGGATCTGACCGCCGTACTCGTCCTCGATGGCCTTCCTTACGTCCACCGGTCAAGACTAGTCGCGCAAATGGACGACGGCCCACAACGGCGATGCGCGCTCCCATGCCGGGGATGGTCCTCCGCCGGCTCACGTCGGGAGCAGCGCGGCGATCAAGCCGAGATAGCCGCCCAGCAGGCAGAACAGGACCGCCTGCCGGAACACCGTCAGCCGCGTGGCCACGGTGTTCTCGCCCTCCGCCATCATGCGGGCGTAGGCTTGAGCTAGCGAACGGTCGATCGGCCGCTGCGCCGCGCTCAGCACCGCGGTGTGGATCGTCTTGAAGTCGGCGCGCGAGACCATCACCGATGCCGCACCCCCGACGCCGTGGACGAGCAGCACGAGGCCGGCCAGCCAGAGGATCGCCTGCGGCGTGTCGGGGTGTCCCGAGGCCAGGCCGGCGCCCAGCGCACCGACCGCGGCCGCCGCGACCGTGAACAGCCACTGGGCGCGACCACGGATGTCGCGGAGATCCGCTTGCTGGCGATCGCTCTGGCGCCGTCCTTCCTCGATCAGCAACTTCAGCTCTTCGTCCCTCCACTGGCTGACGTCCTTGGGCTTGATCTGGTCGGCGGCGACGACGGGAAGCTCGTAGCCAGGTGCCAGCAGGCTGAGTGTGTGCACGAGGTAGATCCACTGGTTGTGCCGGAGCTGGCGCAGCGCGTGACGCATGCCCCGAAGCCTATGGCCGGGCCAGGTGTGCAGCGACCGCCTCGCTGACCTCCGCGCTCACCGGGGCCGGCAGAAACAGCCACTGGCCCGCCGGGTTGAGGTCGATGAATGCCGCCGCGTCGGTCCCGTCGTCGATCCAGTCTTGGCTCGAGTAGCCGAGGCCGAGGTCGCGAGCCAGCGCGAGCGCCTGAGACTCGACGATTGAGTCCCGGCTGGGCACGAAGCTGTGGTGAGCGTCGTCGTCGCGGCGCCAGTCAAGCGAAACTGCATCGGCGTCGAGCGCGCAGGTCCAGGCCTGTTCACCACAGGTGACGACGCGCACGTGACGCCGCGCCCGGAGGCGCTCCTGCAGCAGGAACGGGGCTCCGGCCAGCGCCGTCAGACGTGGATCATCGCGTGCGAGCTCGGCTGCCCAGACGACGCGAGCCTCTCCCTCTCCGCCGATGAACTGCCCGGGACCGAGCGGCTTGGCCACGATCGGGTCGCCCAGCTCGGCCGGGATCTCGTGCCGATCGCTCACGACGGCGGTGCGCGGCGTGCGGATACCGAGCCGACGCGCGTGTGCGGCCTGGCGCAGCTTGTTCTCGGTAGCGAAGAGGCGCGGGTAGGGCGTCAGCCAATCGACGAGCGGGTGGCTGGCCAGCGCGGCGACGAGCGCGACGTGCGCGGCGCGGACCGCGGCGTCGCGGGAACCGGCGGTGGTGCCGGCGCGCCAGCCCGGCGCCGAGAGACGGCGCACCCAGCCGCGGGCCCCCGCCAATCCGAGGCGCTGCCGGGCGCTGCCAGCGCCGACCTCGAGCTCATCGAGGTCGCGTAACGCGAAGGCGCCGCCGTCGAGGACCGAGGCATCGACGCAGAGCGGCCTGACGCGGCCGCCGAGCGCGGCCAGCACCGATTCGACGTGCTCGTCGTCGCGGCGGCCAATGATGAGCGCGCGACTCAGAGGTTGAGGATGTCGTCGTCGGAGACGTCCTCGGTGTCGGCGTCGAGCGTCTCCTTGGTCGCCGTCAGCGATGTCTCGCCGGCCGCGACCGTGGCAGGCGTCGGCTCGCCGAGGGCCTCGTAGAGGGAAGACTCGATCGGAGCTTCAGGCGGGAAGGAAGTCTTCATGGTGGTCAGCGGGCGCCTCGTCGACGGTTTCGATCTTCTTCGTGGTCCGGGTTTCGCCGCTTGCCGTCCCCGCCGCCGCCTCATCGCTCAGCAGGTCGTAGAGGAGGTGGCCGCTGGCTGACGCTTCGAGGTCCGAGTCGAGCGCCTCGGCGTCGTTGTCGACGGTCTCCTTTTGCCGCGTCGTGACGGTCTCGCCGGCCGACGCGTGCTCCGGCGGACGGGCGCCCAACGTGTCGTAAAGGTTGACCAGCTCCGGAGGTGGCGATGGCAAGGACCAAACGATAGCCGCAGCCTGCGCACGCCCAGACAAGTGGTGGCCCGCTCGGGTCACGAACGCTTGCCCTTCCGGCCGTAGGGTCGCTGGTTGGTCGGCTTCGTCGACAGGCCGAGATCGTTCGCCTTCTGCTGCACCGCCTGCGGGGTTCGCCCGAGATGGAGGCCCAACACCCGCGTCGGCGTGTTCTCCCTGATCTCCTTCTTGAGCTGCTTAACGTCCGCGGGCGTCCAGGACTTGCCGCTGTTGGGTGGGGTCTTCGCCATGTGACTACTCCTCTCGATGGGAACACCAGTTCGCCCGTTTGATGGTATCGGGGCCGGCGGCTGGCAGCCGCACGGCGTGCGGGTGTGCGAGGCATGCACGATCGTGTTCAGCGCGCAGCGGGCGGACGCGCGACGTTGCCCGCTGTGCCAGCGCCGTCCGGCCGTACCCCACGTGGTCGGCGAGCGGCCGTGGACGCGCGGCGAGCGCCAGACGGTACGGGCGCCGCGGCTCGGGGGCAGGGTGATCACCGGCTGGCGGTCGATCACGCTGGGCGTCTGCGACGCGTGCGGCGAGCCGTTCATGGGCCGTAGCGACGCGCGTTCGTGTGGGAGCTGCTCGAACGCGCTACGCCAGCGGCGACACCGCGCGGCACGTCGCGGACGCGGCGCCGGCTGACGGCCCCGGCCGCCGCGC